>CAZBWS010000033.1:0-17577 GCA_964495705.1 uncultured Gammaproteobacteria bacterium | reverse complement strand
ATAGCCAACCGTGGCGAGATCGCCTGCCGTGTCATTCAAACTGCTCAGCGCATGGGCATTTATTGCGTAGCAGTTTATTCCGAAGCCGACGCCCAATCCCTGCATGTGCAAATGGCAGATGAGGCGCACTGCATTGGCCCTGCTCCATCAAAGGACTCCTACCTGCAAGGGCAGAAGATCATCGACGTAGCCAAGACATCCGGCGCACAGGCGGTGCACCCAGGTTATGGTTTTTTATCTGAGAACGCGGAGTTCGCCAAGCTATGCTCGGCCAACGATATTATATTCATCGCCCCTCCCGTGGGTGCTATTGAATCCATGGGCTCCAAGTCTGCGGCCAAGCAGATTATGCAAGCCGCGCAAGTACCTTTAGTGCCGGGCTATCACGGCGATGATCAAAACCCCGAATTGATTCGCAGCGCAGCACAGGAAATTGGCTACCCCGTATTGTTAAAAGCGACTGCTGGCGGTGGTGGCAAGGGTATGCGGATAGTCTGGGAAGCGGCCGAATTTGATGAAGCCCTTGCCGCGGCCAAACGCGAAGCTAGCAATGCCTTTGGTGACGACAAGATGTTGGTGGAAAAATATCTCACCAAGCCGCGCCACGTAGAGTTTCAAATATTTATGGACCAACAGGGCAACGGGATTTATCTCTTTGAACGGGACTGCTCCGTACAGCGCCGCCATCAAAAGGTTATTGAAGAAGCCCCTGCCTTTGGAATGAGTGAAAAGCTGCGTGTACAGATGGGCACCTCCGCACTGGAGGCCGCCAAGGCCATCGATTACGAAGGTGCCGGTACGGTTGAATTTCTGCTCGACGAAGATGGCAGCTTCTACTTTATGGAAATGAATACGCGCCTACAGGTAGAACACCCCGTGACCGAAATGATCACCGGCTTAGACCTAGTGGAGTGGCAGCTGCTCATCGCCTACGGCGAAGCCCTGCCATTACAACAAGGTCAGCTGCGCATTAACGGCCACGCCTTTGAAGCTCGTGTCTATGCGGAAGATCCAGACAATGATTTCCTGCCCGCCACGGGCACGATTGAGTTTTTACAAACACCCGCTACAAACCAACACATCCGCATAGATACTGGTGTACGTCAGGGTGATGATATCTCTGTCTACTACGACCCCATGATTGCCAAGGTGATCACCTGGGGCGAAGACCGCGCCAGCGCATTAAACCAAATGGCGCGAGCACTGAATCAGTACCGCTTAGTGGGCACTAAAACCAATTTAAATTTACTGCAAGACTTGCTGGCTCACCCCGCTTTCCAAGCAGAAGATATAGATACCGGCTTTATTGAAAAGCATAGAGGCAGCTTATTCTCCGCCGCTGATACTCAGCAGCTGAATGAGGCTATGGCGATTGCGGCTAGCTATAAAATTCTTCGCCAACAACAACAGGTGAATACCACACAAGATAGTCACTCCCCTTGGTTACAATCCGATGCTTGGGCGGGTATCGATAATGGCTTTTGGCCTTTAGTAATTGCTAGTGATGAAGAACAGCACAAATTGGCCGTCACCATAAGCGGCTGCCAACACTCTATAGCTATTGGCAATGAAACATTAAAAATCAACGCCAAGCTCGTTGATAACAACAACCTCAGCGTCACCGTCAACAACACCGAATACGAGGTGACGGTAGTTGAGGTCAACCATCAATATACCGTCTACTTCAACGGCCACCAGTACGAGCTAACCCTAGTTCAGCCTGACTTGGGTGAAACAGAAAAAGATAACCACGGCGGTTATGCGGCACCTATGAATGGCACACTAATTTCAGTGCTCGTAGAGAAAGGCCAAAGCGTGAAAGAAGGGCAAACTCTAGTCATCATGGAAGCCATGAAAATGGAACACAGTATTAAGGCCCATGCGGATGGAGTGGTAGAGGCGGTGTTCTTTACTGAGGGTGAGTTACTGGGTGAAGGGGATATTATGATTCAGCTGGAAGAAGAGTAGCGCGAAAATGAAGAGTGTCATCCTGAGCGAAATGAAATGCAGACGAAGGATCTGGGTAACTGAAAGTTCAGCGAATCAGATCCTTCGGTTGCGCTACGCTACACTCAGGATGACACTTTTAAAATTCGGCCTGTCCGCGAACTATGTGTGAAATGAAAATAGTATGACACTACCTAGAATAGTTAACATCGTCGAAGTCGGCCCACGCGACGGCCTGCAAAACGAAGGCAAGCAAGTCCCTGCCGACATCAAGCTAGAGTTGATTCGTCGCCTAGCCGATGCGGGCCACAGTCACATAGAGGCCACCAGTTTTGTCTCCCCTAAGTGGATTCCACAGATGGCGGACGCTGCTGATGTGATGGCAGGTATCACTGATATTAAAAGTGCTAGCTTTTCCGTACTCACCCCTAATCTACGGGGCTTTGAAAATGCCCTCGCTGCAGGCGCTACCGAAATAGAAATCTTTGGTGCAGCTTCGGAAACCTTTTCGCAAAAAAACATCAACTGCTCTATCGCAGAAAGTTTGGCCAAGTTCGGCGAGGTGGCAGAGGCGGCGAAAGCGAATAACATAAAGATTCGTGGTAGCGTTTCCTGTTCCATGGGCTGCCCCTATGAGGGTGACATCGCCATCGACAAAGTCGTTGAAGTCACTAAGGCACTTTACGACATGGGCTGCTATGAAGTTGCTATCAGCGATACTATTGGTGTGGGCACACCAGAAAAGGTTAAAGCCGTTATTGAAGCGGTTAAAAAAGAAGTCCCGGTCGATGCCCTCGCCGTACACTTCCACGATACCTATGGCCAAGCCCTCGCCAATATCTACGCCGCCCTTGAGTGCGGCATCAGCACTATTGATAGCTCGGTCGCAGGCCTTGGCGGCTGTCCCTATGCAAAAGGTGCGGCGGGTAATGTCGCCACGGATGATGTTGTGTACATGCTGAACGGCATGGGCATCGAAACGGGTATCGACTTAGATAAGCTCGTGGATGCAGGTCATTACATTATGAACTACCTCGGTAGAGCGCCTAGCTCTAAAGTCTCCCTAGCCGCTCTACTGAATAAATAACTATGACGTCAATCACTCAGCAACCACTCTGGCAACCCAGCCAAGAACGCATTTCAAAAACCAACATGAAGCGCTACCAGCGTTTCGTGGCTGACGAATTTGGCATCAAAACCGATAGCTATGCCGAGCTACACCAATGGTCAGTGCAAAACCCAGAAAGCTTCTGGCGCAGCATTTGGCAATGGGGCAAGGTGAAAGCCAATAGCGCCGCCAGTGATGTGTTGGTCAATGGCGATAAAATGCCCGGTGCCCAGTGGTTCCCCGGCGCCAAACTCAACTTCGCTGAAAATCTATTGCGCCATGCTGAGGTGGCCCCCCATCAAGCCGCCGTAGTATTTCATGCAGAGAACGGGATACGTCGCGAGCTGACCTATTTCCAACTCAAACAGCAAGTTACCCAATTAGTTAGTAGCTTGAAAAAGTTAGGGGTAGGCAAAGGCGACCGTGTTGCAGGCTTTATGCCTAACTGTATCGAAAGTATTGTCGCGATGCTCGCCACCACCTCACTCGGCGGCGTATGGTCTTCCTGCTCACCGGATTTTGGCCTGCAAGGGGTGGTTGATCGCTTTGGGCAAATTCAGCCCAAGGTCTTATTCGCCTGTGATGGATATTTGTATAACGGCAAGGTCATCGACACACAGGACAGAGTGGTTGAAATAATCGGACAGTTACCCGAACTGAAACAGCTTATCGTTGTACCCTTTCTTCAGGACTGCGAAAGCGAGGCTGTTCAGACCATCCGTATTGACGGTGCAGTTGCCTATGCGGATATGCTAGATAGCACCGCTACCGAGCTAAATTTTGTCCCAGTCAACTTCAATGACCCGCTATACATCATGTATTCATCTGGCACCACTGGGGTCCCCAAGTGTATCGTACACTCCGTAGGCGGTACGCTATTGCAGCACATTAAAGAACTGTCCCTGCATACGGACTTAAAAGAAGCTGAAAAGATATTCTACTTCACCACCTGTGGCTGGATGATGTGGAACTGGTTGGTTAGCAGCCTAAGCCTAGGCGGCACCATCGTATTGTTTGATGGTTCACCCTTCTATCCCAACGCGAATAGAATGCTAGACTTGATCGACGCCGAAGATATTGCCATCTTCGGCACCAGTGCCAAGTTTATCTCCGCCCTAGAAAAGGCAAGCGCTGAGCCTAAGGCCTCCCACAGGCTACCCGCATTAAAAGCTATACTCTCTACCGGATCGCCACTGTCACATGAGAGCTTTGAATATGTGTATCGCGATATCAAAGAAGATGTTTGCCTATCCTCCATCTCCGGAGGCACCGACATTATCTCCTGCTTCGCCCTAGGCAATCCCGTACTACCCGTCTACGCTGGTGAGCTGCAATGTACAGGCTTAGGCATGGACGTGCAGTTTTATAATCAAGATGGCCAAGCCAATCCTGCCGGTGAGAAAGGCGAGCTGGTTTGCCAACAGCCCTTCCCTTCCATACCGATCGGCCTTTGGAACGACACTGACGACAGCAGATTCAACAAAGCCTACTTCGCCGCCTTCGACAATATTTGGGCGCATGGCGACTATGGCGAGTTTACAGGTCATGGTGGGGTCATTATCCACGGCCGCTCTGACGCCGTACTTAACCCCGGTGGCGTACGTATTGGCACCGCAGAAATTTATCGACAAGTAGAAAAAATTGATGCGGTGTTAGAAAGCATCGCTATTGGCCAGCAATGGCAAGGCGATGTGCGCGTAGTGCTATTCGTGCGCCTACGCGATGGTATCGCGCTAGACGAGCAACTGAAAAAGCACATCAAACAGACTATCCGCATTAACACTACCCCACGCCATGTGCCCGCAAAAATACTTCAAGTAGTTGATATCCCCCGTACCATCAGTGGTAAAATTGTCGAGCTGGCCGTACGCAATGTAGTACACGGAGAAATAGTAAAGAACAAGGATGCCCTGGCTAATCCAGAAGCTTTGGGATTATTTGAAAATAGACTAGAGCTCATGAATTAAAGGCTTTGCTTCACCGCTTCGTATTGCTTATCATACCTATTACATAATGATAATGATGTAATTAATGAACGCTTTATTTAACCTGTTTATAGGTAACTCTTTTCGTGGCACAGGTTTGGAACTGGTTCGTGCACGGTCTTTTATAATATTTTGTAGCTTACTTATATCCTTATTTTTAGCCAATATATTTTTATACAGTGTAATTCTAGATGTGTCAGATTACTCTAAAAAATTTAATTTACTCGTCAACCTCGCTTTAATTTTAATCTTTGCTTCTAGCTTAATGACCATTCGTTTTACAGGTCATCTGTTGTTGCCGGTTAATTTTGCTGTTTTTTGGATGGGCTTAATTCTCTGCATTTTGTCCTATCTTAGCGGTGGCCCGGCTAATTCATTTTTAATTTGGTTATGCTGGATACCTGCCATGGCCTCATTTATTTTTACGAGTCGTAATTCAGGTATATTCTGGTGCATAGTCATGCTGATTTTTTATAGCTGTATGCTGACGTTATATATGAATGACCATCAATTTGCACAGGTATTACAAAAAGAGAATTTACGGCCAGGGATTTTTAGCAGTTGGTATGCAGGTTTCATTACCACCGTTTTAATCGCATTCTGTGCCAATCAAATGCTACTGACCTTAGACACTTTTAGAGATGGTAATTTTGATCTTATACATCATCATATAAAAGCCACTAAAAGCCATAGAAATATCCCCTACGACCTAACCGAAAACTATCTTTATAACGCAATCAAGCGCAATAAAAAATATGGCGATAGGCTGGCCTTGGTACTGGTGTCCTTACAAATAGAAACTAAAGACAACGATGTTATAGACGCTATCAACAATGAAACATTGGACCGACTAAAAAAATTCATACGTAGTACTGACTTGGCTATACAACTCACTAACGGTTACTTTGTCATCATCATAGAAAGCCTAAGCTCAAAAGAGAGTGCCGTTATTATAAAAGATGCTTTATCGCGTATTTTTTATCGCCCTTATACATCAGCCTCTACCGAAAAAATTCGTGTAACCCCCCACATGATTAATCACCTATACCCTGAAGATGGGGAGGATATCGAAGATATAAGTGCCTTATTACGCCGTAGAATCAAACCCTAAATGCTGTTGTATTGGTACAGTCCATAACTTTGCTGTAGTGGCCAATAATACCTTCAAAGCCCAAGCTGGCTTTTCATCATTCAACGTTTTTTTGCAATCACCTGCACCACGGTATTGCCTAAATTCAACTGACACTGGGCTAACTGTATTTGCTTTAACCAAAAAGTATTCTCTATGCTTTGCATAACAACTCCTTAGCGTTAGCAACATATTAATGTAAATGATAATCATTATCAAATAATATTAGCAATAAAAACGATGCGCCCCTTGAACTAGGAGTACAATTATTCATTTTCTTATAAAACTAATGACTTATGAACATTAAAAAATTGGCCATTATTGCCTTTCTTACTCTAGCCTTAGGCAGTTTTTTCTATTTTGATATTGGTCAACAACTCACCTTAGAAAACATAAAAAATCAACAAGCCTATTTGACTGAACGCTACCAGCAAGCACCTCTACAATGCTTATTAGTGTTTTTTCTCGGCTTTACTCTATATGCCTCTTTGCCTATGCCAGGCTTAATTCTATGGACATTATTAGGTGCAGCTATTTTTGGTTTCTTACCTACTTTTACGATGGTTTCCTTCGGCACTGCGATAGGGGGCACCTTAGCTTTTTTAGGCGCACGCCATGTATTAAAAGATAGCTTAGAGCAACGCTATCCTCAGCAATTTAAAACCATTAATGATGGCGTTGAAAAAGAAGGCGGATTTTATCTATTCAGCATTCGTTTGATGCCACTATTTCCATTTTTTTTAGTCAATTTGTTAATGGGGTTAACCAATATACGTAGCCGCGACTTTTATTGGATCACCCAATTAGGCATGTTGGCTGTGACGGCTGTTTTTGTAAATGCAGGTACAGAATTAAGTCAGGTTAAGTCTGTACAAAGCCTATTCACTCCCAGCCTAATTATATCTTTTGCATTAATGGGTATTACGCCCTTAATTAGCAAAAAATTGATCAGCTATACTCAAGCTAGACTAGTAAAGCCTGCTCAAAAATAACTATTGGCAACCCGTTTCAGGGCTAAAAGACGTTATAGGGTTTCCACAGTCATGGGCATCGAGTATTTCACCAGCGGTGTTTACCTTGACCGCGCAGGCACTATCATCATCACTACGCAATAAATAATAGTTATCTTCTTCAATACGTAGCATTTTTTGCCAATCAACATCACCTAAGGCTACTGTTTCATTAACAACTGTATTACTAACACCATTCTCTTTCTGGCCTTGTAATTCACGCGGATTCAAAAAATAAAAATATTTTTCACTGCCAACAAAATCAGTGTAATGAGACCCCCCAAAAACAACATGTAAAGAGCTACATTCGTTAATTGATGCATGACCAGAAGACGCCACAAAAAGAGCAAATAATATACTGAATTTTATTTTCATTTTCTTACCTCTACCAATTTAAACACTGGTTTCTATAAACTGTTTAATTCCCAATTATATTGATACTGAATGCTCTTTATACCGCCCGACTTTAACTGCTCGGCAAGAGCGGGCTCTGCATACTTAATAAAATGTTTACGCAAATCCACCAGTGAACCAAAATCAACTTGATACCATTTATAAATACTCGACAGTATTAATGTTTCACCTTGAATTTCTAAACCCCTTATATGGTTTATATAACCGCGCGCACCCAATTCTAAAAGCTCTTCGATATTGTCACTTGTAAATGCCTGAGCTGCTAAATTAGGGCAGCCTATACTCGCACAATTCGCCGCATAATGAATACGCTCATCCTTAAATAATGGGCGTAATATTCCGTGTTCTATATCATTCAAACTTAACTTTTTATCAGCCACACTAATTACATTATCATTCCAAGGACCAAAACTGAAAAACTTATTACCTAACTCAGTTATTGAGGCAATAGGATAATTATCGAGTATTAGGTCTACCGTTAAAGCGTTGTACATATTAATCCAATAGGCTTTTTGCTCAATGCGGGAGTACCCCCTGGGATCCTGCTCTGCCAAACCATCTATATAGACTTTCAAGGCAATACGGTCTTCGATAGATACTGACTCATAATCGAATAGACTTACATCATAAGGGTCGTCACCAATTAGATAGTCATCTAAGAACTGTTGCCAACTACTATGATCGATTTGAGAGTTATTACTTTCTTGACTTGCATCCCAAAACTTAATCAGTTTACTTGACGGTGCCGCGATAGATATCGCAGGTAAAATCAAGCACCATATGGCAAAAAGCACTTTAGGCATCTTTATTTGCCCGCTGATAATTAGCACGAGTCTTTTCTTCTTGCCACCACAGTTTAGCAATCATTCCAAATATCCCAATCGCAGCCCCCACAGTGCCTTTCAATGTACCACTGATTTTTGAATAACCTAAGCGACAGCGAGTGTTTACAGCCACCTCATGGGTAACTAGACCACATTGAATTGCTTTAATTTGCATCTCCACAGTCCAGCCAAAGGCCTCATCTTGCATGCGTAAATAATCCAGTGCCTCCTTGCGAATTAATCGATAAGGCCCTAAATCCGTCATCTGAACCCCCCAAAATAAAGAGATTAAAAATGCCGCTAAATGGTTACCAAATATTTGTGGCGGTGTTAATGCACCGGCTTCTCGACGGCCTAATACTCTAGAACCGATAACTAAATCAGCTTGTTTACTGGCCTTTAATAGCTCGATAGCCTGCCCTGTTTCAAAGGCGTTATCACCATCACAGAATAGCACCCAATCACAAACACCCAGCTCCGCCATCGCTGTCAAACACGCACGCCCATAACCAGCAATTGGTTCGCTAACAACGTGTGCACCCGCTTGCCTAGCCAAAGCCGCGGTATTATCTTTAGAGCCATTATCTGAAACAATCACTTGATCAATTAGAACAGCGCCTGATTCATCACGCAGAGCAAGAAAACCCTCGACCACTAAGGCTATGGATGCTGCTTCATCCCTTGCCGGTATAATGACCTTTATAATTTGCTTCATTCTCATGTTACGACCTATATTGAGAGGTCGAAGCTAATTGAAACAACATCACTATCGGTCGCGTTTCTTCCATCTACAACGTCACCAAACGCAAGGCCTATACCAAATTTCTCATTGACGCGGTAATTCGCCCCCACTGCAAGCAAGCTATAGTCTTTTTCAGTAACGTTAAAGCGTGTCGGCGTAAACTGAGCATCCTCAATATCATTCCCCGATACAGAGTCCACAACTTGGTAACCTAAATTAAAAGACCATTGGTTGCCCAATAGATAATAAGCCGACAATGATCCAAAGCGCTCATCGGCCACCCCTGTATCGCGGTGGCGATAGCCGAAGTCAGCCGAGACTGCAAAAGAGTCCGTCAAAAACTTACCGACTATAACTGAAGCTTCAATGCCATCAGCACCATCGCCAATCGCCGTTATACGTCCTGCGTCGTAATCCCCTGCAATTGTGCCAGCAAATTTAAGCGCAACGCTAGGTAAACCGGGCTCTTCAATAAATTCATCAACAAGGCGCCAAGTGAGGGATATGACAGTGTCTTGAATACCGCTTTCTTCATCAAGGTTAAGTAGAGGATCTTCGCTATCACTGCGGGAATAGCCCGAGCGTATAGCTGCAGATAGATTTTCTGAAATTCCATACTGAGCCTCTAAGGTATAACTATCCACAGTTAACTCTTCTAAAGGCAGCCTTTTTTCGCCTTCATATAAATGATCAGATTTTTGTTGGTTGACAGAAAAAGTTAAATCAATCGCCCCTGGTACAGGTAACCAAGGGTTACCATCAGCCAATGAAGTACTTGAAATGCTGGCCAGCAATGTAGCCACTATATATTTATTAGTCATCTTATCCCCTTAGCGAAAGCGCAGTTTCATGTACTGCTTAACAGCACTTTTTTCTTTGGCAGTAATAAGGCCTGCATATTGATCACCTGTCTCAAGTTGCAGCATCATGATCTCTGATTTTTTGCGACTTTTAAGTGTCTTGCGCTCAAAAGGGCAGCGTGAACAGAGTAATTTTTTATATAAAACACGCTTGCCGAGTAAATAATCGCCATTTTTGGCCCCCGATGCTGCATTAGCTCTAAATGAACCAGATGCAATAGCAGTGCTACTTGCCACTAACAGGCCAAGTAATAAAAGAACGGCCTTTCCTCTAACTGTTTTTTGCATTGTTATTTTCCGTGCTGAGTTTTATTAATTTTTATGACTTAACTTGTACTGTTTAGTTTCAATAACCAATAAAAAGGAGGCATTTAATTTTTTATTGTTATCATAGACTTTGCCTATTTAGCACCAGCAAGCTCACAACTGAACAAAACAGCACTTTACTCCCCCCAGCAAAGCGCTACCATAAGTGCATATTAATCGTGTCTCTATATGCCTATATATCAACGCCTCAGCCTAAACCTATATACCGCTTTCGCATTGCTCGCGGGCACGGCCTATATTGCCTACTTGAGCTTAGAGCCTTACCGCTTAAGCCCCCATCTATGGAGTATTACAAGCTTCATTGGCATAGCGTTACTGTTATTCACCTATCAACGCTGCACAAGAAAAAAATCCCGCTTAAGTGCTAAGACTGTAATGATCGTTGCAATTTTTTTGCACCTTATTGCCTGTCTCGGACAGCCGTTTATGGAGGATGACTATTTCCGTTACCTATGGGATGGCATGCGCTTTTACGAAACGGGCAGTCCCTACGGCTCTGCTCCCGCTGACAGTTTCACTGACAACAATATCAGTCCACATTTTCAGCAAATTCTTGATCAAATTAACTACCCAGATATCCCCACCATCTATGCCCCGGTATTGCAGTACGTATTTTTACTTAATCACTTACTCTTTCCAGGTGATGTCAATGGCCTGCAAATTCTATTTAGCATGTTTAACTTAGGCCTAATCGCATTATTATTGCGCCATGCTCAGCCTCAAGCCGCCATGCTATATGCATGGAACCCATTAGTGCTGAAAGAAATTGCCTTCACCGCACACCCAGACGGCCTTGGCGCATTATTATTGTTTGCCGCCGCCCTATTCCTATATAAGAAGCAACTCTTCGCTGCAGCCACTCTGTTGGCACTTGCCTTAGCCAGTAAAATTTTCGCCCTGTTGTTACTGCCTTTTTTTGTTTTTAATAGCCAGCCTAAACACTGGCTCAGTTTTTTTGGCGTGCTTATCGCCATCTATTTACCCTTTATCATTCATGGCAGCAGCGACGTTTTAGGCCTATCCGCATTTGCCCAAGACTGGCAATACAATGCTTCTCTTTATTCCTTACTTCACTCAGCCCTAAGCAGCCAAACTAGTAAACTCATCTTATTGGCCTTATTTAGCTTTGGGTATTTTATCTATCTATATAAATATCAACAAAGCTCCCGGCAACTACCCCGCATGGACATTGTCATCGCCGCCTTTTTATTTATCTCCCCCGTACTCAACGTCTGGTATTGGCTATGGTTACTGCCTTTTGCCGTTATCTACCCCAGCCGCTGGGCTTGGGGTAGCTGCGCCTTATTAAGCTTAGCTTATTGGAATGGCCTATACTTAGAGCTTGAAGACTACCACCCCTATCAACAACTCAGTTGGGTAGTCTGGCTACAATTTAGTGGCATTGTCCTGCTCATGTTGTGGGACTGTTACAATCCTTGGGAACTAAATACTAAACTTAAACTCTTAGAAACCAATTCATCACTATAAATAATAGATAACTAAACTATGAACAAAAGCAAAATACTCCTACTCGCCGTCGTTGCCGCACTACTAAGCAGCTTCTTTTATTTTGATCTAGGTCAATACCTCAATCTAGAATATTTAAAAAGTCAGCAAGCAGCACTAAACAGCTACTACTTAGAAAATGTAGTACTCACTATTGTTATATTTTTCGTAGCCTATGTTGCTGTCACTGCACTATCACTACCCGGCGCCGCATTAATGACATTATTAGCGGGCGCTATCTTCGGAGTCGTCAGCGGTACAATCATTGTTTCATTTGCCTCCTCTATCGGCGCTACCTTAGCCTTCTTAGCATCGCGCTTTTTACTGAGAGACTGGGTGCAAGGTAAATTCGGTGACAAACTTAAAGCCATTAACGACGGCGTAGAAAAAGAAGGGGCATTCTACCTGTTCACCTTACGCCTAGTCCCTGCGTTTCCATTCTTCATGATCAATTTAGTCATGGGGCTAACGCCCATCAAAACCATCACCTACTACTTAGTAAGCCAAGTTGGCATGCTAGCTGGTACTATTGTATTTGTGAACGCAGGTACTCAGCTTGCAAAGATCGACTCCTTAAGCGGTATTTTATCTCCTGCTCTGCTAGGCTCTTTCGTACTACTCGGAATATTCCCGATCATCGCCAAGAAAATAGTGGAGTTCATCAAAATGAAAGAAGTATATAAAGGCTATAAAAAACCCCAATCTTTCGACGCTAATATGGTGGTCATCGGTGGCGGCGCCGCGGGTTTGGTGAACGCCTATATCGCCTCTGCAGTTAAAGCCAAAGTGGTATTAATTGAAAAACACAAAATGGGGGGCGATTGCCTAAACTATGGCTGCGTACCCTCTAAGGCATTAATTCGCTCAGCTAAATTCCTAGAACACAACCGTAGAGGTGAAGAATTTGGCTTTAAAAAAGTCGATGTTGACTACAACTTCGCTGATGTAATGGACCGTGTAACTCGCGTAGTTGATGCAATTGAGCCACACGACTCTATGGAGCGTTATGAAGACCTCGGAGTTGAGTGCATTGCTGGTGATGCCAAGATCATCTCGCCCTGGGAGGTGGAAGTGAATGGTCGTGTCATCACCACCATGAACATCATTATCGCCTCTGGTGCCGCGCCCTTCGTACCGCCTATTCCAGGCTTAGACGATACCGGCTATTACACTTCAGACACTATCTGGGGCTTGCGAGAGCTGCCCAAACGTATGGTTGTACTCGGTGGTGGGCCTATTGGCTGTGAGCTCACACAAAGTTTTGCGCGCCTAGGCGCAGAAGTCACTCAAGTTGAGATGTTAGACCGCATTATGATTCGCGAAGACGAAGAAGTCTCCAGCGCAGTGAAAGCGAAGTTCGAAGGCGAAGGCGTCAAGGTACTCACCGAGCACAAAGCCAAGCAATTTCTAATGGAAGGCGATCAGCGCGTTTTAATCTGTGAGCATGAAGGTAAAGACGTACGTATCGAGTTTGATGCCGTATTAGTCGCTGTAGGCCGCGCTGCACGTATTCAAGGCTTTGGTTTGGAAGAACTAGGTATCAACACCACACCGCGCCGCACAGTAGAAGTCAACGAATACCTACAAACAAACTTCCCTAATATCTATGCAGCAGGTGATGTCGCAGGTCCTTATCAATTCACCCACACCGCTGCACATATGGCATGGTATACCTCGGTGAACGCCCTATTTGGTTTTGCCAAGAAATTTAAAGTCGACTACTCCGTCATTCCTTGGGCAACCTTCACCGAACCTGAAGTTGCACGCTGTGGACTAAATGAGCTAGAAGCCAAAGAACAAGGTATCGATTATGACGTAACCACCTATGGAATCGACGACCTAGACCGCGCTATCGCCGACGAAGAAGCCCACGGCTTTGTAAAAGTACTCACCAAGCCGGGTAAAGACAAAATTCTGGGGGTTACCATCATGGGCGAACACGCAGGTGACTTGATTGCCGAGTATGTATTGGCCATGAAACACGGCCTAGGGTTGAACAAGATCCTTGGCACTATCCATATCTACCCCACACTTGCTGAGGCGAATAAGTATGCTGCTGGGGAATGGAAACGCTCCATGACCAAACCAAGCACCTTAAGCAAGCTAGAGAAATTTCATGCATGGCGTAGAAGCTAGGTTATACGGATAAAAGTTGATCCGCATTCAAGTACAAAAAAGGGCGCATCTGCGCCCTTTTTTGTACTTGACTTATACAACGCTAAAAACTCACTCCCCCGACAAACAACCACTGACCTATATCTTCATTATAGCTGCCTACCTCAAAGCCCCAGTGCATTTCTTCTGAGTAAATCTTGATGCCTCCCGCTATATGGGCTTCAGTGGTGTTCTCTTCCTCTATACTTAAACCCTCCGCTTTTTGATTTAAGTTCGCAACACCCAGCAAGCCAAACAATCTAACATTGCCATTCTCTGACAGCCTCAGCTCCCCTTGTATATTTAGGGAAATCGCTTCGTAATCGATATGTGCGGCACCAATTTCAACGCGGCCCAACTCCGTATAACGCAGCTGTGCCAACCAGTTGTCGTGTAAGCGATAACCCAAACCCAGGGCATAGCTAGGGTCTACATCATCCGTGCTGCTAAACGGCGCTTCCAGCGCTGGATCAAAGTGGCTTTGACCCAGACCAATTTCTAACTCAATCGGAAAGTCAGCCGCCCCAGCGATCCCACTTAACAACAAACCTAGCAGTAACACCGCCCTACGGCGTATACGCAGTAGGCTAAGCCCCAGTAGACCAAATAATACCCACACCCCGTTGGCGGAAACACCCGAGCCCGACGAAGGGGCGTCGGGGCTAGTACTGGTGCGCTGATCCGTTGCATCCGGCGTGCCGTCATTGTCACTATCTGTGTCTAGGTGATCAGAGATGCCATCGCCATCTGTATCCAACGGCGTTAGCTTATTGCCCGCAGCCGCCTTCGTGTTCTCTGGGTCAACCACATCTGGCTGGCCGTCTTTATCCGCATCGGTGGTGTTATCAATCACACCATCGCCATCGGCGTCTAATAGCGCTGCCAACACAGAGCCTGCCGTCTCAAGTAGGTCGCTCTTACCATCCCCGTCACTGTCTGTGTCACGATAATCAGGCAGGCCATCGCCATCCGTATCCACTGGCACTTGACCAGAGGCTACATCCGACAGACCATCGCCATTGGCATCCACAAAGGCATCCGCCTTACCGTTACCATCAACATCCGCTGCGCTCACGCCCAAATATTCAATAGCATCAGGTATACCATCGTTGTCACTATCTGCATCCTTCGTATCGGGAATGCCATCACCATCGGTATCTACCTCTGTGGTCGCGGCTACTTGAGCCTTCCCCTGTAACGCAAGACTCCCTGTCGACTTGACTGAAGCAACCGCTTCAAAGCTATCCTGTATGCCATCGTTATCATCGTCTGCATCAATTTCATCGCCCACCGAATCTTCATCCGTGTCCAATAATACAGAAGCTATAGCGGTGGCAATCTTCTCTGGCGTATCCACATCAGCCGACGCTAAACCATCTATGATTTGATTCGCTTCTGCTAAGTTTCCACTCGTCACGCCAACTATGCCCACATCAAAATAGTCGTCCTCCGTGGGCGCCGGATTTGTGCTGTTATCCGCATAGGCCTTAACCACTTCAATCGCATTCACCTGGGTCACGAGGGCAATAATCTGCGCCGCCGTTGCTACATCCGCCGCGGTCAATGCCGCAATCGCCGTTTGATAAGCGATTTCATTACCCATCAACGCTACGTTATTGGCGTTCAAAATCGTATTTAACTGGGTAAACGTGATTGTGCCTGCATCATTCGCGGTAGCTGCTGCTTTCACTGCCTCGACCACATTGACCGAGACGATCAAGGCTTCAATTTTAGCCGCTGTATCGACATCCGCCGAGGCGGAGGCGGCTATCGCTGCTTGGTAAGCCGCTTCATTCGCGACAATAGCACTGCTCACACCGGTGATGCTGTTAAGCTCGGTGAAGGTCACGCCAGAGGCATCCCCCGACACCGCCGCCGCTTTGACTCCTTCAATGGCATTAACCGATGTGATTAAAGCCTGAATTTTAACCGCATTGTCCACATCCCCTGCTGCAGCCGCAGCAATCGCCGCCTGGTATGCGGATAGGTTGGCTTCGATCGCGCCACTCACTCCCGTAATAGCATTAAGCTCTGCAACAGTAACACCACTGGCATCATTGTTAGTTGCAGCAGTTTGTACTTCGTTTAACGCATCAACTGAAGCATCAACAAAAGTCACTGCCGTTGAACTCACCGCTGTAGCGGTATTACCTGCAGCATCAGTCGCATTAAATGAAATGGTATAAATCGCTTGGCTCACTAAGCTTGGTGCATTAGTTAACGCTGCCGCTGCGCGTGTGCCGGAATTTAACTCCGCACCCGCAAGGCTCACCACATGGGGAGAGTTTGCATCAGCCGTGCCCCCCGTTCTTGTAAACGTCACCGTGCCTGAGGCAATCGCCTCAGATAGGGTATAAGCCACGTTGGTGCTGGTTACACTGCCCGAAGACCCCGGGCTAACCGCGCTAAAGGCGGGGGCCGCTGTATCAATCACTATGGCTTTATTCGCTCCCAGTGAATTAGCCGCACCCGGTGCCGCTAACGTTAAGGTCGCATCATTACCTGCAGTATCTTTAATCGTTCCACTATTCAAGACTAAAGAGTTCGTCGCTACATAATCTAGGTCGGCACTCACATCGCCTGCTTGAACCGTATAGTTAAACGTTAACGTCGACGTGCCCGAGCCACTGGTATAGTTCACCGTGCGATCAGTTACACCCGTTTCCAAAGTAATCTGAGGCGTACCCGTGACCGTGACATTCTCACTAAAGGTCACCGTCACTGCAATCACATCCCCTGCTTTGTAACTGCCATCCGCCGTGCTAGAAGAAACACTCGACACTGTCGGCAGCACTGCATCAATCACTAGTGCTTTATTTGCTCCCAGTGAATTAGCCGCTCCAGGCGTTGGCAAAGTTAAAGTCGCATCATTGCCAGAACCATCTTGAATAGTCCCGCTGTTTAAAGCCAAGGAATTTGTCGCCACATAATCCAAATCGGCACTCACATCACCGCTTTGAACCGTGTAGTTAAACGTTAACGTCGCCGTGCCTGAGCCACTTGTATAGCTCACCGCACGATCGGTCGCGCCCGTTTCTAAGGTAATCTGAGGCGTGCCCGTGACCGTGACATTCTCATTAAAGGTCACGGTGACCGCAATAAGGTCTCCTGATTTGTAGGTTCCATTCGCCGTGGACGACGATACGTTAGTCACGATTGAACCCGCTGCATCAACCAATACGGCCGCCGTAGAACCGACACTATTTAAGGTCAACGTCATATTATTGCCAGCGGCGTCGCGGAGCGTGCCCCCGTTTGCGGATAGTGCCCCAATGGCAATACCATCGGTATCAGCATCCCCGGCCTGTACGGTATAGCGGAATAATAAGGCGTTGCTGCCAGAGCCTGAAACATAAACTGCTTGGCGTACAGTGGAGCCAACCGTAATAGTTATTTGCGGTGTACCACCCGTAGTCACCACCGTTACATTTTCACTGGTATTAACCGTGAAATCTAAATTCTGTCCTGAGGTGTAAGTTGCGTTAGCGGGAACGGAGACACTGCTTATTGTTGCCGTATTCGCATCAATCGCATCCGCAGCCTGGGCAATTGCTGTGGTAAAGGCGGTTGT
>CAZBWS010000032.1:0-26073 GCA_964495705.1 uncultured Gammaproteobacteria bacterium | reverse complement strand
ATGGTGCTGTGAGCGGGACTCGAACCCGCACGGCCGTGAAGCCACCAGCCCCTCAAGCTGGCGTGTCTACCAATTCCACCACCACAGCGTGATTTTTTACTCTGCTGGCGGTAGATCCGTTGTTTCAGCAGATTCTTCAATAACCGGTACATCTTCAGCAACTGCTTCTTCAGCAGTTGGCACATCAACAATTTGCTCTTCAGCAGCCTCATCAAACACGCTATTCACTTTATCACCAGAGTGTGCCGATAGGTAAGCCAGTGTCAGACTGGTGGCAAAGAAGGCAATCGCAATCCAAGTAGTCAGCTTAGTTAAAAATGAAGCCGAACCAGAGGCGCCAAAAACTGTGCCTGATGCGCCAGCACCAAAAGCGGCACCCGCATCGGCGCCTTTACCGTGTTGAATCAGAATAAGTGCTAATAGGCCTAAAGCCAACAGCACGTGTACTACTAAAATTATTGCTTCAATGTTCATTTTTTGTCCTATCTTCGCCGCGTGGCGACACTATCAAATAGACTTAGCTATCGCCAAAAAGTCTGCTGCCTGTAAAGACGCGCCGCCAATCAGCCCGCCATCAATATCTGTTTGAGCAAAAAGCTCTGCCGCATTTGCGGGCTTCACACTGCCCCCGTATAAAATGCGTACTTTGTCAGCAACTGCACCTAGCTTTTCCTGCAAAAGCTGCCGAATAAATTGGTGTACCTCTTGTGCCTGCGCTGGCGATGCAGTCATACCAGTGCCAATCGCCCATACTGGCTCATAAGCCAGTACCACAGTACTCCAATCAGCCTCAGGATTAGCGCCAATGACCGCGTTCAACTGACGTGCTACAACAAGCTCTGTTTGCTTGGATTCGCGCTCGTCTAGACTTTCACCTAAGCACAACACGGGGGTCAAGCCTGCTTGAACAACCTGAGTAAATTTATTTGCCACTCTTGTGTCAGTATCACCAAATAAGCTGCGTCGCTCAGAATGGCCTAACAAGACAAATTTAACGGCTATATCAGCTAACATCTGTGCTGAAACTTCACCCGTGTATGCGCCAGAGACCTGCTCTGCCGCATCTTGTGCCCCAACTAATACCGCACCGCCAGCCAATTCAATAACTTGTTGTAAGTATATGGCTGGAGGGCACAACAACAGATCCGCATTTACTTCGTCTAAACCCGATAAAATAGACGCCACTAGCGCTTGGTTATCGACCAAGTTGCCATTGAGCTTCCAATTACCTGCTATAAGAGGTTTACGCATAAAATAAGACTGTTATTGTAAAAATTCAGGCGCGAATAGTACCCGCGCCTTAGGGAATAATCAATGCTATTCAACGGGTGAATGCGGATAGCTTGGAAATAGCGGGATTTCTAGCCCAATATATCCTTCACAGCCCCCGCCAAAGACTCACAAGCACTCTTTACTTGCTCTGCATTCTTGCCTTCAATCATCACCCGAACCAATGGCTCTGTGCCCGAGGGACGTAACAGCACACGGCCATTATCGCCCAATTCAGCCTCAGTTTGGGCCACCGCATCTTGGATTGCACCATTAGCATCAATATCTACACGCTCTTTAAGTGGCACATTAATCATTAACTGGGGCAGTTTTTGCACCCCTGAAGCCAAAACAGATAGCTTTTGTTGGTCTTGGGCCATACACGCCAACACCTGCAAGGCGGCAATAATGCCATCCCCTGAGGGTGAAGCGTGCAGACATATCACATGACCTGAAGGCTCACCACCCACTTGCCAGTCGTTTTCCTTGAGCAGGCGCATCACATGACGATCCCCTACACCTGCGCGAATAAAGGGAATGTCTAACTCTTTAAGCGCCAACTCCATGCCAAGATTACTCATAACAGTACCTACGACACCGCCCTGTAATACATTTCTCGCCTTTAGGTCTTTGGCAATTAAATAGATAATTTCATCACCATCGATAATACGACCTAGCTCATCAACCATCATTATTCGATCGCCATCACCATCTAGGGCAACACCTGCATCTGCCTGGTGCTCCAATACTGCGGCAGCAAGTGCCTGAGGCGCTGTTGCTCCACACCCTTGGTTGATATTTAAACCATCAGGTTTATCACCGATAGTTATCACATCTGCACCCAACTCAGCAAAAACCCGAGGCGCAGTGGTATAGGCTGCACCATTGGCGCAGTCGACAACAAGTTTCATCCCCGCCAAATTTAAGCAAGAAGGAAATGTCCCCTTACAAAATTCAATATAACGCCCAGGGGCATCAACAATGCGTCTAGCTTTGCCTAGTTCGGCAGAATCCACTGTCACCATCACCTTTTCTAGTTCAGCTTCAATCGCCTCTTCCAGTTCATCGGGTAGCTTGCCGCCATCAGGCCCCAAGAACTTAATACCATTGTCGTAATAAGGGTTATGCGAGGCCGATACCACAATGCCTGCACTGGCGCGTAACGTCTGAGTTAAATAGGCAATTGCGGGGGTGGGTATAGGTCCTAACATGCGTGTTTTAACTCCTGCTGCCGTCAAACCCGCCTCCAAAGCCGATTCAAACATATAGCCCGAAATACGCGTATCCTTGCCGATAAGTACCTTGCGTGTTCCACTGTTTGCCAACACACGACCTGCAGCCCAGCCCAATTTTAAAACAAAATCTGGAGACATAGTGGGCGATCCTACTTTGCCACGAATCCCATCAGTACCAAAATATTTTCTTGTCATTGTTCCTCTCCCATTTGGGTTGCCTGCACAACTTTCAGAGCATCAACTGTCTCTGCCACATCGTGCACGCGAATAATATGTACGCCTTGCATTGCGGCTATTACCGCAGCAGCAAGACTCCCCGCTAAACGCTGATCAACCGCCTTTACCGTCACGGCGCCCAGCATACTTTTTCTCGACATACCTACCAACAAGGGCTGACCTAAACTATGAAGTAGCTCCAGTTTTTTCAATAGTTGAAAGTTATGTTGTACTGTTTTCCCAAACCCAAAACCGGGGTCAATAAGTATTTTCTCTCTAGCAACACCTGCATTAACGCAAGCTTCAACACGTTCAGCAAAAAAACTTAAAACTTGTTGTACCACATTTTCATACTCGGGCTGTTGCTGCATATTTTTTGGCTGGCCAAGCATATGCATTAAACACACGGGTACACCTAGCTCCGTAACTGCTTGCATTGCACCTGTTGTGCGCAAAGCATTTACATCGTTGATCATATCCGCACCCGCAGCGACGGCGGCACGCATTACCTCAGGCTTCGTCGTGTCTATAGATATAGGTATATCTCCTAGCTCGCGGATAAGCTGTATAGCAGGAATAACACGTTGGAGTTCTTCATCAAGTGCCACCGGCTGTGACCCTGGACGCGTAGATTCCCCCCCCACATCAATAATATCTACCCCCGCTTGGAGCATACTCTCTATCTGTTGCTGTAAATTACCCGCACTTACAAACAAACCTCCGTCAGAGAAAGAGTCAGGGGTGACATTTAGAATACCCATTACTAACGGGCGATCTAACTTTAAAGAGGTGTTTTTAAGGTTTAACTGCATAGGTAAATCAGCCGCGCTAAACGCGGCTGAAATTTAGTGCAAACTGGTTGAGCCTTCACTAGGCTCTTGCTTGTCACTTGCTGGCGGCGGCGTGCTACTTCCACCATTTTCATCATCCCAGTCATTCGGGGGAGTCACTTCTTTGCCTTCCATGATCTCAGCCATTTGTACCGCATCAAGGGTTTCATATTTAATCAGAGCCTGAGTCATTGAGTGTAGCTTGTCTTCATTCTCCCGTAGGATCGTTGCGGCCGTATCATGGCCTTCATCAATAAAGCGCTTCACTTCTTCATCGATCACTTTTGAGGTGTCTGCAGACATGGGGCGACGCTGTCCTGTTGAGCTATCAGAAAAAGAAATAGGTCCTAGGCTAGAGAAGCCCCAATGCTCCACCATGTTGCGAGCGATCGAAGATGCCGCGTTAATATCGCTCATCGCACCCGTAGAAACTTGCTCTGCCCCGTAAATCATTTCCTCGGCAATACGGCCACCATAGGCGCTGGCAATACGCCCCATCAAGTCGGCTTTGGAGTTACTTAAACGATCCGCTTCTGGCAAATAATGTGTTAAGCCCAAGGCTTGACCGCGTGGCACAATCGTCACTTTATAAACAGGGTCGTGATCGGGAACTAGCCAGCCGACAATTGCATGCCCGGCCTCGTGGTAGGCGGTCATTTCCTTTTCTTTCTCACTCATCACCATGGACTTGCGCTCAGCACCCATCATGATTTTCTCACGCGCGTAGTTCAAATCATCCATACTCACGGTGCGCTTATTGCCACGCGCCGCTCTTAACGCTGCTTCATTGACCAAATTTGCCAGCTCTGCGCCTGAGAATCCCGGTGTGCCGCGCGCCAATTCTTTCGGCTTTACATCGTCGCCCAGAGGGACCTTTTTCAGGTGAACCTTCATAATTTGCTCTCGCCCACGCACATCCGGCAAGCCAACAACCACTTGGCGGTCAAAACGACCAGGGCGCAATAACGCATTATCTAATACATCCGCACGGTTAGTCGCGGCAATTACAATCACGCCTTCATTACCTTCAAAACCATCCATTTCAACCAACAGTTGGTTTAAGGTTTGCTCGCGCTCGTCATTTCCGCCGCCCATGCCTGAGCCACGATGACGGCCAACCGCATCAATTTCATCAATAAAAATAATGCAAGGCGAGTGTTTCTTGGCCTGCTCAAACATGTCACGTACACGGGATGCACCCACACCCACAAACATTTCTACAAAATCTGAACCCGAAATGGAGAAAAAAGGCACCTTAGCTTCACCAGCAATGGCGCGAGCAAGTAGTGTTTTACCCGTACCTGGTGGGCCAACCATGAGTAAGCCACGCGGTATTTTTCCGCCTAAACGCTGAAATTTACCCGGGTCGCTTAAGAAGTCGACTACCTCTTCCACTTCTTCCTTAGCTTCTTCACAGCCGGCAACGTCTGCAAAATTCACTTTAACCTGGTCTTCAGTGAGTAGCTTGGCCTTGCTTTTGCCGAAAGACATGGCACCACCGCCACCCTTGCCGCCCTGCATTTGACGCACCACATAAAACCAAATACCTAAGATAAGTAGGAACGGAATCGTGTTGATCAACACCTGTACTAGGATACTGGTGCCCTCGGGCTCTAGCCCAGTAATTTTTACTTTTTTCTCATGCAGGGTGCCGATCAGTGCGGTATTACTAGTCTCTGGACTATAAGTGTGAAAGTCTTTACCCGAAGAGCTCTTACCTTCAATCGTGCGTCCAACGAAAGTGACCTGATCCACTTCCCCGCCCTCAACCATGTCGAGAAACTCAGAGTAGTCGACCTGAGAATTGCTTGTACTTGCACCCTTGAAGTTATCGTATACGGCCATTCCAACAACCAAAATCACCAACCACAATAAAATATTTTTAACTAAATCGTTCAACGTTCAATTCTCTTTAAACTCACACAAGGTGATACTGGAATAGCGTAAGACTATACGTTAAAGCCTATCCGCATTCATCAATTACCTAGGCTTTAAAGCCTAGGGCTAATACATACACTTCTCGACTTCGTGCACGTGAAGCTTTTGGTTTTTTTATCTGCACAACTTTAAAGCTGGTCTTTAAATCGCGAAAATATTCTTCAGAGCCTTCACCCTGAAAAACCTTACACAGAAAAGCGCCGCCAGGCTTTAATGTTTGCCTAGCCAAATCTAAGGCCAATTCCACCAAGTACATGGAACGGGGCTGATCTGCCGCCATACCACTAAAGTTGGGGGCCATATCGGAAATTACAAGGTCTGGCTGGTTATTATCTAGCGCCTCAATAATGGCGTTTAAAACCACCTCTTCACGAAAGTCCCCTGTCACCACACTCACTCCAGGTATAGGCTCCATATCGAGAATATCACTGGCCACTACAGCACCCGATTTACCAACCTTCTCGGCTACATACTGAGTCCACCCGCCCGGGGCGGCGCCTAAGTCCACCACTCGCATATGGGGTTTAATTAACTTGGCCTTCTCATCAATTTCTTTAAGCTTATAAATAGCCCTCGACCGATAACCCTCTTGCTGTGCTCGCAGGACATACTCATCATCAAAATGCTCTTTCATCCAGCGTGAACTACTTACGCTTTTTGCCATTATTTTTCCACATCGCTTTATATACGCGTAGTTTACCAGCTAGACGGGGATACTTTATACAAATAAAGCACAGGAAAAGCCCTCTATAGCTATGAAAGTGGTAAACTAAGCAACCTTTTATATTAGAAGCACTAGCAGCAGCGAGTAGCTTCCCTAAGAAATTTCAGTAAATGCAATTAAACAGCAAGCAAATCAAACACCTGCGCGGCCTTGCCCACGCAATTAAACCAATCGTTACTATTGGTCAGCACGGCGTAACCGACAATGTTGAAAGCGAGATTACAGGAGCTCTTAAGTTCCATGAACTCATCAAAATTAAGCTAGCCGGCGTTGAGAACGAAGATAGAAAGGCAGTAGTTGATGCTATCTGTACTGCGAATAAGGCTGTGCACGTACAAACCATTGGCAAGGTAGCAACTATCTTCAAGCGCAACCCCAATAGAATCAAAATAGATATCCCTAAAATTTAAGCTGGACGCCCTATGCCGCAAGCAAAACTGAGCCTTACCTCACAAATTCTGCTTGCTTTAGCAGCAGGTGCAAGCCTTGGCCTGCTGATCAATTTTTTTGCTGCTCCCGATAGCTGGTGGCACGATGTATTAGTTGCAGATGTTTTCGCCACCATCGGCACCCTATTCATCAAATTATTGAAGATGATGGTTGTGCCATTGGTATTTATATCCCTTGTGACGGGAGTATCCGCATTGGGAGATACTTCTAAGTTAGGGCGTATCGGGGGCAAAGCGATTGCCCTGTATTTATTCACTACGGCCGTTGCTATTACCGTCGCCCTTTCCTTGGGTTATGCACTGATTCCTGAGATGGAAAAGAACATCAGCACGGCACAAGAATTTGTTGCCAAACAAGCCCCCTCTTTAAAAGACATCATTACCAACCTCATTCCCAGCAACCCGATACAGGCAATGACTCAAGGAAATATGCTGCAAATCATTATTTTCGCGATTTTTATCGGCTTAGGAATACTCAAGACAGGGGATAAAGCAAAAGACCTCAGCCAATTATTTGTCAGTGCCAATGAGATCATCCTTAATATTGTGATGCTAGTCATGCGGATAGCCCCCCTAGGCGTTTTCTGCTTAATTAGTAAAACCTTTGCTAGCGAAGGCATAGAACTCATCATCAAGCTCGGCGGGCACTTTTTTACCGTGTTATTCGCCCTGCTCTGTCACGCACTCATCACCTACACAGTCATCCTAAAACTGTTTGCCCGCTTAGATCCCATACGCTTTTTCAAGAAAATGATGCCTGCCCTTAGTTTTGCCTTTAGTACAGCTAGCAGCAGCGCCACGATCCCCGTAACCATGCGAACCGTAGAGGATAAGCTAGGTGTAGATAACAGTGTTGCCTCCTTTACTGTTCCCCTCGGTGCAACTATCAATATGGACGGCACTGCCATCATGCAGGGCGTTGCAACGGTATTCATTGCCGGCATATATGGCATTGACCTAAGCTTGAGTGACTTTTTAATGGTCATACTCACTGCTACTTTAGCCTCTATTGGCACAGCAGGCGTGCCTGGAGTCGGACTTATCACCCTCGCCATGGTGCTCAATCAAGTTAATTTGCCCGTAGAAGGTATTGCTCTAATCATCGGTGTCGACCGCATCCTAGACATGGTTCGAACGGCCGTAAACATCACGGGCGATGCCGTTATAAGCTGTGCTATCGCACGTTCGGAAAACCTGCTTGACCAATCCACTTTCGACAGCGATGACCTGGCCAACACAACGAAACAAGCCGGAGCTTGATCTCCCATCAGCTTGTGCTAACGTCTAGGCTTGACTGGAGATAACTATGATCGCGAATAAAACTGCCAATGAATGGTTTGCCGAATACGGTGTAAGCCATAAAAACAAAACTAATAAGCTTATTCACTGGTTTGCGGTACCTATTATTTTTTTAACGATCATTGGATTACTCTGGGATATTCCTGTCCCCAGAGGCTTGTCATCGCTAGGCTTTAATTGGGCCTATGTGGGCATTGCATTTTCACTGGCCTTTTATCTGCTATTCTCTGCTCGGCTCGCCATCGGTCTGGCTTTATTTTTAGGCCTCTGTATAGCTATTTTATTCACCTACAGCAACAGCGGGGTCGCCAGTAGCATCCCGACTTGGACGATGTCCTTAATACTGTTTGCTATTGCTTGGGTTTTTCAATTCATCGGTCATAAAATCGAAGGTGCGAAGCCATCATTCTTTAAAGACCTCGTATTTCTTATGGTTGGGCCGGCTTTTTTTATGGGCTACATCTACAGAAGACTTGGACTTAGCTACTAAAACAGATATTTTTAGCTGCACCTGCCTCCACAAAGGGCGTGCAGATAAAAAGAATACGGGCCAATGTTAAAATCACGTCAAAAACTCAGCTTATTTAAGCTGCTTGCTCAAGCCGTCGAGCATAAGACCAAAGAACCGGAGTTATTTTTACTAATCTCCCAAAAAGGCCCTGCTGATCTTAAAGACCTCTGTGCACAGGCGGCGATTGAGGTGAAAAAAAATAGCTCTTTTGCTGTTGCTGGCCTCAAGGTAGGCCTATTTGACCAACGCGAATCTAAGGCTATAAAAACGGCCATAGAAAACGGCCGCCTGCTTGCCGCACTACGCACCTTTACCACTTATTATGAGCTACGTATTAACCGCCGTTCACACTTCAAGTACCTATGGCCATTCTGCTTTGCCGTCTTAGTCGGCATCATCATCGCTCCCTTTCCTGAGCTTTATTACAACAAAACAGGTGTCGAGACTTATCTGCTGCAAACAATTATCCCTCTAGCCATATTAATGCCTATTCTATGGCTGCTAGACCATCCTAAACATTTAATTGCTAGTAAGTTTTCGCAAGACCTAGGCATACCTAAGCTGTTGCTTAAAACGCCGTCTATTGGCCCCAATCACATCAACAATGAAATGGGCAGTTTTTTAGAAAGTACAGGGATGATGAAACTATGTGGCTATAACTGGCGACAATCTATTGAAAACAGCGTACACCAAGTTCAAAATCCTATTATTCGCAATAGCCTAGGTGTCATCATGGTGCGCATGCAACGCCGTGATACTTTTGTTGATTCATTAAAGCGCTGTGAATATTTCCCCGAAAGCTATATCAATATCTTACATGCTGCGGAAAAAGCCAACCAAGTACCAGGCGCCCTAATTCGCTTTAAAGCCAATCAAATCATCAAATCTGAAAGCAAGGTAAAAGAAGACATAAAAATACCCGCACGTACCTTAGCAGTAACGGCGGGGTTTTTATTCAGCTATGCAGCCTTTCAGCTACTTAAACTGGGTAGCTACTTATAGTGAACAGCTAATATTTCGTACTCTCGATCACCAGCAGGCGCTTTCACCGTCGTTGTATCGCCCTCTTCTTTGCCAATAAAAGCACGCGCTACAGGTGAGGTATAAGATATCATTCCTTGGGCGATATCAGCTTGATCTTCGCCGACGATTTTATAACTAACCTCTTCATCACTATCCATGTCGACCACATCAACCGTGGTACCGAAGATCACCTTACCCGTATTTGGCATAGACTTCACATCAATAACTTGCGCGCTACCCAGCTTAACTTCTAGCTCTTGGATACGGCCTTCGGCAAAGCTTTGCTGCTCACGTGCTGCATGGTATTCGGCATTTTCTTTTAAATCACCGTGTTCACGGGCGACAGCAATATCATTCACAATACGTGGACGCACTACTGTTTTCAACTCAGTTAGCTCTGCACGTAGGGCTTCTTCACCCTCAACCGTCATTGGAAATTTATCCATTACTCCCCTCCTACTTGTTTAATGATGCATGCAAATCTTGCAAGCAATTAACTTCACAATTATCAATATGATCTATAGCCATGCATGCGGCTTTAGCACCTGATAGAGTAGTATAGGTACTTAGACCTAAATTCATCGCTTCTCTGCGAATAGTATACGAGTCTTTGATTGACTGCTTACCCTCGGTTGTATTCACGATCAAGGAAATTTCTGCATTCTTAATCATATCGACAATATGTGGGCGACCTTGAGTAACCTTATTCACCACTGTCACGGCTACACCAGCACTTTTCATCAATGCAGCTGTACCTTCCGTGGCGACAATATCAAAGCCTTTCTCTTGTAGCTGTTTAGCAACCTCTACCGCACCTGCCTTGTCTTGTTCACGTACCGAAATGAAGGCCTTACCTGTGCTAGGCAGTTGCGCGCTTGCGCCTCTTTGCGCCTTAGCAAAGGCTTCACCAAAGGTTTTGCCCACACCCATGACTTCACCCGTAGACTTCATCTCCGGGCCGAGCAAGGCATCAACACCAGGAAATTTAATGAAAGGGAATACTGACTCTTTCACCGAATAGTACTCAGGTACCACTTCCTCAGTAACGCCCTGTTCTGCCAAGGTAATACCTGCCATACAACGCGCCGCAATCTTCGCTAGAGGCAATCCGCATACTTTAGACACAAAAGGCACCGAACGTGAAGCACGCGGGTTGACCTCAAGCACATAAACATTTTCACCTTGAATAGCGAACTGAGTATTCATCAAACCCACAACATTTAGCTCGCGTCCCATAACAGCCACTTGGCGGCGAAGCTCATCTTGCGTAGCCTGATCTAGAGTATAAGGCGGCAATGAACAGGCCGAGTCGCCAGAGTGAACACCAGCCTCTTCGATATGTTCCATAACACCACCGATTAATACCTCACCTTCAGCGTCCACAATGGCATCGACATCGACTTCAATTGCATCGTTCAAAAAGCGATCCAACAGTACAGGCGACTCGTTGGATACGCTCACTGCCTCATGCATATAGCGGTTCAAATCTTCGCGGTCAGAGACGATTTCCATTGCGCGGCCACCTAATACATAGGATGGACGCACAACTAGTGGATAACCGATTTCATCGGCTAAGCTCAATGCTTCTTCAACGGTGCGCGCCGTGCGGTTCGGTGGCTGCTTCAGTGCTAGCTTTTCGATCATCTGTTGGAAGCGTTCACGGTCTTCCGCCAAGTCAATAGAATCAGGGGAAGTGCCAATAATCGGGACACCAGCAGCTTCTAAGCCTTGCGCTAGCTTCAACGGTGTTTGTCCACCGTATTGAACAATCACGCCCTCAGGCTTTTCAAGCTCAATAATCTCTAGCACATCTTCCAGCGTTAGAGATTCAAAGTACAAACGATCCGAGGTATCGTAGTCTGTTGAAACTGTCTCAGGATTACAGTTGACCATGATCGTCTCAAAGCCATCATCGCGCAGGGCAAAGGCCGCGTGTACACAGCAGTAGTCAAACTCGATACCTTGACCAATCCGGTTCGGGCCACCACCAAGTACAACAATCTTTTTCTTGTCAGAGGGGTTTGCTTCACACTCTTCTTCGTAAGTGGAATACATATATGCCGTATCTGAAGAAAATTCAGCGGCGCAGGTATCCACGCGCTTGTAAACAGGGCGTACGCCCAGCGCATGGCGCAAGGCACGCACCGACTGCTCATCAGTATCCAGTACCTGAGCCAAACGGCGATCTGAAAAGCCTTTACGCTTGAGCTGATACAAGGTGTGCTTGTTCAAGCTATCTAGTGGGCGGCCTTCTAAGCCTTGCTCTATTTGAATCAGCTCTTCGATTTGAGAAAGGAACCACTTGTCGATCTTCGTTATATCAAAGACCTCGTCCATGCTATAACCATAGCGGAAAGCATCAGCTACATACCAAATGCGCATGGCACGTGGCTGGCGCAATTCACGCTCGATTAAGGCCTTTGCTTCATCAAGGGGTAAGTCGCGATCAACGATAGGATTAAAGCCATCCATATCAATTTCTAGGCCGCGCAGAGCTTTTTGCAAAGACTCCTGCTGGTTGCGGCCCATCGCCATCACCTCACCCACAGACTTCATCTGTGTCGTTAAGCGGTCATCGGCAGCGGCAAATTTCTCAAAGGCAAAACGAGGGATTTTGGTAACAACGTAGTCAATGGTAGGCTCAAATGACGCCGGTGTTGCACCACCAGTAATTTCATTCTGTAGCTCATCAAGGGTAAAGCCAATCGCTAGCTTCGCCGCAACTTTTGCAATCGGGAAGCCCGTCGCCTTAGACGCCAGTGCCGATGAACGAGATACGCGTGGGTTCATTTCAATAATGATCAGGCGGCCGTTATCAGGGTTAACAGCAAACTGTACGTTGGAACCACCCGTCTCTACACCAATTTTGCGCAATACGGCCAAAGAAGCGTCGCGCATGATTTGGTATTCTTTATCCGTCAATGTCTGTGCAGGCGCTACCGTTATTGAGTCGCCAGTGTGGACACCCATAGGGTCAAAGTTTTCGATCGAGCAGATAATAATGCAGTTATCGTTGCGATCACGCACCACTTCCATCTCATACTCTTTCCAACCGAGAATAGACTCTTCTAATTGAATCTCTGAGGTGGGAGACAACTCTAAACCACTGCGTACAATGTCAGAGAACTCTTGCTTGTTATAGGCAATACCACCGCCGCTGCCACCCATGGTAAATGAAGGACGGATAACAACTGGAAAGCCAATTTCATCCAAGGCGGCTTGCGCTTCTTCTACCGTATTGGCCATAAAGGCACGGGTTGAATCCAAGCCAATTTCGTCCATCGCCGTACGAAACTTAGCGCGATCTTCCGCCATATCGATAGCGTCTTTGGTTGCGCCAATCATTTCTACGCCATACTTCTCCAGTACGCCGTATTTATCCAAGTCCAACGCGGTATTCAAGGCCGTCTGTCCGCCCATGGTCGGCAGCACTGCGTCGGGCTTTTCCTTGGCGATGATCTGTTCAATATTCTGCCAGTGAATCGGCTCAATATAGACTGCGTCTGCCGTATCAGGGTCAGTCATAATCGTTGCAGGGTTGGAGTTAACCAAGATCACTCGATAGCCTTCCTCACGCAGCGCCTTACAGGCTTGTGCACCAGAGTAGTCAAACTCACAGGCTTGGCCGATCACAATAGGACCAGCTCCAATGATAAGAACGCTTTTTATGTCAGTACGCTTTGGCATATATCTCTCACGGCGAATACGGCTATCCGCTTAGTTTTTTAAATTCTACTGATGCGGATAGGCCGAAACTCAATCCGTTTCGGCCTATCCGCATTAACTATTTTTTGCTTTGTTTAATTAGATCAATGAAATGATCAAACAACGGTGCCACATCACGTGGGCCTGGGCTGGCTTCAGGGTGACCCTGGAAGCTAAACGCAGGCTTATCCGTGCGGTGAATACCTTGTAGCGTGCCATCAAACAAGGAGCGATGTGTAGCTTTCAGGTTAGCGGGCAAACTTTCCTCATCAACCGCAAAGCCGTGGTTTTGACTGGTGATCATCACAACCTTAGTCTCAAGGTCCTGCACTGGGTGGTTAGCACCGTGATGACCAAATTTCATTTTCACCGTCTTCGCACCCGAGGCCAAGGCTAATAACTGATGACCTAGGCAGATACCAAACACCGGAATATCTGTCTCTAAAATCGTCTTAATAGCCGCAATGGCATAATCACAGGGCTCTGGATCACCTGGGCCATTGGATAAAAACACACCATCGGGCTGCATTGCCAATACATCAGCTGCGGGGGTTTTCGCAGGCACAACCGTCAGCTTGCAGCCGCGGTCCGCCAACATACGTAAGATATTGCTCTTCACGCCAAAGTCATAGGCAACTACATGGAACTGAGCATCAGCCGCTTTTTCAATATGCCCCTGCTCAATTAAATCCCAGCTGCCCTGCGTCCATTCGTGCATCTCGGCCGTAGTGACTTCTTTAGCCAAGTCCATACCTTTTAGGCCTGGGAAGGCTTTAGCCTGCTGCAACGCCGACTCTACTTCGGCTTCCCCAGCGATAATGCAGCCATTTTGCGCGCCTTTATCCCGCAAGATGCGGGTCAGGCGGCGGGTATCGATGTCAGCAATGGCAACAATATTATGCTGTTTTAAATAGTCACCCAGTGATAACTCCTTTCTCCAGCTACTCGCCAGGCGCGGCAGGTCACGAATAATCAAACCTGCAGCATGCACGCTATCGGACTCGGCGTCGTCGGCGTTAACGCCTACATTACCAATATGCGGATAGGTCAGTGTGACTATTTGGCGGGAATAAGAGGGATCAGTCAGGATTTCCTGATAACCCGTCATAGCGGTATTAAATACCACCTCGCCGACGGTTGATGCGGCATTGTCAGTAGTACCCTCGGCGCCAATGGATAGGCCGTGGAAAATACTACCATCTTCTAATACAAGCAGGGCTGGTGTGCTCAAGCGAAACTCCGACAGTTGAGGGGGGCAAAATCGCCTCCGACAGCCATTTAGACTCACCGCCGCTCCAGATTTTCCTGAAGACGGACATGAAAAACGGGAAAAGCAGCTAAGCTATTCCCGTTTGGCGAGCCAAATGAATTGGCTAAAATCTGGACGGGAATTTTACGCTAAAAACCCTAGGCATGTAAATCGAAATTACACGGTTTTCCCTCTATTATTAACTTAAAGCGATACTAAATTGTGACTCAAGCTGTACCATCAGTGCTAATATAGGCGCTACACATACTTTATCTAGTGCATCAGCATCCATCGACAAGCCTAAATCTAGGGCTCTTGCCGCCTTACCTAGCTCATCAAAACCATATAAACCTGCTGAACCACCGAGCTTATGCGCCAAGCCCTTCAGCTCTGCCACACATTCACCTTGCCAACTTGCCTGCATACAAGCCGCCCAGCTCGCCTCAAGCTCAGCTTTTTTGTTGGGCAGGGACTGCTTATAGTTATCTCGCATCTGCTGAAGTCGTATTTGCGCTTGGGGACTAAGTTCTACCATTTATTCATCCATAGCCAAGTATTCATTCACCTTAGATAGTAGCTCATCCATAGCAATAGGCTTAAGTAAATAACTGTTACAGCCTGAGGCTAAGGCCCGCTCCTTATCTTGCGGTGCAGGAGAAGCGGTCAAGGCCAAAACGGGCTGGGCAAAACCCTTTTCCCTCAGCTGTTTCACTGCCGCATAACCGTCTAACACGGGCATATTCATATCCATTAATATTAGGTCTGGATTATGCTGCACAGCCAAGTCAATCGCAGACTGCCCTGTATTGGCAATAAGCACCTCATAGCCCCCACTTTGCAAAAACAGCTCTACTAGCTGCACCACATCAGGGTTATCTTCGGCCACCAAAACGGTTGCCGCCTCAGCCTGCTTTACAACGCCTGCATTTATATCAGTGTGCCTATGCTGCTCTGACAAACTAGGCACAGGCACACTCAAGGTAAATTCAGACCCCTCTCCCAAACGTGACGCTAGGGTCAAGCCACCGCCCATCATTTCTAAAATTTGCTGACTAATAGCCAACCCCAGGCCTGCTCCTTGCTTAGTTGATTGATCAGAAACTCGGTGGAAAGCATTAAAGATAGAGGCCTGCTCCTGCTCTGCAATACCTGGCCCCGTATCCTTTACAGCAAAAACGAACTGGCCATCCGCATAGCTACTCGACAAACTAACAGCGCCTTCATCCGTATATTTAATCGCGTTATTACACAAATTAATCAAAAGCTGGCGCAGGCGCATTCCATCCACTTCTACCCAACAAGGACTTGGCAAGCTGCTGTGCAAGGTTAAATTCAAACCCCTTTGCTCCGCCAAAGGGGCAAACATAAACTGTATCTCTGCCATTAATACGACAAGGTCAACAGGGTCATTGTGCAAGGCCATTTCACCCACTGCAAAGCGCGCTTGGTCTAAAACATTGTCGATGAGTGACATCAAATGCTGAGCACCCGATGCAATAGACTGGCTCGCCACATTGAGTTGCTGGCTATCGAGCATGCCTTTTTGCAGCATTTCCGTGTAGCCCATAATAGATGTCAGCGGTGTGCGAAATTCATGGGACATACCCGCAATAAAGCGGCTTTTAAGGCGACTCGCCTCTTCTGCCTCTGCCTTTTTTTGCTCGAGTTCCGCTTGGGTTTTTTCCAGCTGATGCAAGACCTTTTTCAAACGCGCGTTCAGCAGCTGCACTTCATTCGCTTTTTGCTGATAAACCTGTTGGCTATTGTGCTCATCCATAGCGTCTAATAGCAATACATATAAGCCCCCCGCCTTGCGCGGCAAGACATGAATATTCACCACAATATTCTCAGCCAAACCGATAAGGGGAAACACCATGGCTTCCTCAACATCATCAAGCCCGACCACCAAGGGAATCAAGCTTTCTATGCTTTGACCACTCTTTAATTCAGTAAAGGAGTAGGCTTCCACTGCCCCGCTCCAGCCCAGCAAGCCACCCGAGTTATCTACACAAAGACAGGCAGGTGATAAGAGATCAGAAACGTTTTCCTGCAGATAGTCCAGAACTAAATCTGGCAAGGCATCCATTAGCCAATAACCTTTAGCGCCAAATCTGAGAACGCCTGTTCAATATTAGCGCCATCCAAGGCGCTGGTTTTATAAAACTGCCAAGAGCGAGCGAGTAACCCTTCATACTGACTTTCTGGAATTTCCCAGTCGTCAACTAAATCGGCCTTATTCAATAAGCCAACAAAGGGAATATCCCCCGCTACGGTGTCTATTTGCTTCTTAAGCTCTAGCGCCGTTTCCAACGTCTCTGCCCGTGTACCATCAGCTATCAACAAATAGCCTGCAGCACCGCGTAAATAATTCGCATTCATCTGTTTTAAGTTGTCAGTGCCCGCAATATCCCACAACACCATTTTCAGGCTCTGACCATCAGGCAACAACACTTCTTTGGTATCAATTTTGACACCTACTGTCGTCTGGTATTTTTCAGAAAACACATTTTGCACATAACGCGCAACAGTACTGGATTTTCCAACGCCAAAATCGCCAACCATACATATTTTTTTAGATACCATTTACTTCACCGCCTCCTTGAGTAGCAGAAGGCTCTAGGATGATAGCCACATTAACTCTGCGCGCATTAACATCACCATTTTGATCGTCGCCTAGAGGGCCGCCATCTTTTACCATTAAGCGATGCACTACGCCGGCATCTTGTAATAAATCTCTAACTCGCTCGCCACGTAAGCGGCGCACAGATGCATTTAGCGCTTCGCCGCCCACATGGTCAGAGTAAGCGGTTAATTGTATAGCGTAATTCTGCCCAAGCTGTTTCGACAAGATATGAAGTTGTCTTAGTTTTTCCACTACGCTTTCTCCCGTGGCTGCAAAGTCGTCTGCCACCGAGCGACTATTTGTAAAATAAAACACATGAGCTTGCAAAGTACTTCTTAACTGATCGAAGGCCTGCTGTTCAACTTGTAAATCCAACTGCAACTCTGACAGGTCTATACTGTGAATATTGGGCAAGGGTAAAGTTCTGCCCTGCCACTGGTCAAACCAACTCGGCCGCGCAGAGCCTGAGGCGCTCAACAGTCCAGCCTTTAAGTGTAGCTGAACCGTCTTCGGTGGCTGTAGATATTTTTCTGCGCGTTGCAACTGAGCGTTATTATCCAACGACAAATAAGGTTGCATACGAATATCAATATTCTCATCTTCGTAGTCTAATTGCTGTTTTGCTAGCTTATCCGCATTGCTGAAGCTTTCATCTTGTAAGCCCTCAATTCGCAATAGCCGCTCAGGGTGATACCAATTTATTTGCTTCCAACTCGAGTTCGTAACTAAAACGCCTGGGGCATCTTCTAATACTTGTAATAATTGATCTTTTTTTGCGTTTTCAATTGAGTGAACCCAAGATACCCAAATAAACACAACCAGAGCCACCAGCAACAGAAATATATATAAAGCGGGTTTTTTAACAAGCCCCTTGATCGCCTGAGCAGCTTTACTAGTTGTCTTCGGCGAGTCAGTAACTTCAACAAACTCGGCATCCTCAGCTTCCTGCTTGGGGCTCTTGGTTTGCGTATAACCAAAACACCGTTCCAAATCAGGCGCTAATACCTGCATGGTCTCTCTATCGCCCTCAAACTGATTTAGTTCATTTGAGTACGTGCGCAAGATATCTTCTAATATAGTCTGTAGCTCAACACGTAAGGACACAGGAGCTATACCACGAATAACACAGGCCATCGTAAAGCTAGGGCTATTGACCAACCAAACCGTCTGTTCACCGACAGACACCGAACCTAAATCTCCACCTTGCTCACCTTCGGGGGCAAAAGAGTCACGCACAAAGTCTTGAATAGCAGTCAACATGGCAGACACCGCATCACCATCTTTGGACTCGATATCTGGGCGCTCTATATGTTGTACCAACAGCCCCGTATCGCGCTGTACTAATAAGACCTGCTCTACGCGATAAACCAAGGTGTGTTTAAGCACAATCTCGCCATAGGGAACACCGGTTTTTTTAGCTTCCCAGCGCCAACTTAAACTCTGTGGAGATAAGTTATTCTCTACCGCGGCATTGATTGACTGAACGAGTGACTTAAGTGACTCATTAATTGCCCTACGTATCGCCGGCCCCATAATGGGGAAAAGTGCATCGGCAAAAAACTGGGTGTCTTTTTCAATCGACTGCTTGATACATTCTTGTACTGGGGCTTCGATTGCACCCGCTAAATCTTCACCATTAGCCTGGCTAATGCGGATAGTTTGTACAAGTACCGAAGCTAACTCTTCTGCGCGCAACCCAGGGTCGTCTAAGCGTTTGCGCAAATCAGCGAGCACCTCGGTCTCTCGACCGATCAATAGATGACGTAACTCTTCTATCTCAGTCAATGGCTTTTCTTGCGTGGCCTCAGCACCTTGAGACTGACTCATCGTTATTTCTTTTGACTGGTCGGCAACTCAAGGTCACCCGTCAAACGCATCGAGAGCTCAGTGAACATATCCGCAAGCCCTGCACGATCAACCTTACTGTCACGTAAACTTCCGGACTGCTTATTAAGGTTATCTGAAAGCTCGTCTTGCAACTGGCGCATACTATCCATCAGTTCTTTCACCTGAGCACGCAAGCTTTCACGTATCTCTTGAGCTTCGTGGCCCAGCTGAGCATCGACATCACCCACCGCCGTTGTCATGCGATCTTCTAAAGACACCATATCGTTTCCGATACTCTTCTCTTCTTCTAAGCGCTCTTTCTTTTCAAGACTTAGTTTATCGGCTAATTTACTTAGCTCAGATTTCACGAAATCTTCAAACTTATCCATGCGTTTATCTGTTTCGTCACGCAGCCGTTTTACTTCTTTATTAAGCTGCTCATCCAAGGTCGCAAAGCGCTCTTCATATTCACGCATATTTGCGCCAAAGATAATGTCGCGAATTTTACCGACATTTTCTGTACTCTGTTCAACCATACCGTTGCTATTTTCTGTCTTGCTTGTCGCCATCTGTTAAACGCCTGCCTACGCAGCCGCCTCCTCTTCAACTTTCTCTAATCGATAACCATGCTGATACACTGCGGTAATACGCCAGCCATTTTCTGGTTTAATATTTAATTTATTGCGGATACGGCTAACGTGAGTATCAATTTTACGTGTGTTTAAATCAGCTGAGCTGCCCCACACCGATTCTAAAATATGTCCCCGTGAGATTACCCGACCTGCGTTATGGAATAAGAAGCAGGCTAACTCATATTCCTTATGAGTCACTTCAAAAGCGTTGCCATCTAAGCTGATCTTCTGGTTTTCAGTATCTAGGGTGAAACGCCCAAACTCTTCAATTGGGTTTTTGCTTTGCAAAACACCTGAGCGTCGCCCTAAGGCTGTTAAACGCGCAACCAGCTCTAAGCGCTTCAAAGGCTTAACCATATAATCATCGGCACCAGACTCTAGAGCTTCAACGATACTCGCCTCCTCATCTCTTTGAGTGGCAAATAATACAGGGATGTCCCAGTCTAAGTTACCACGCAGCCAGCGCAACACATCCACTCCACTACTTTCTGGCAGCTCCCAGTCCATCAGCAGAAGGTCATAGCTATCACGCTTAACCGCAGCCATGAAAGATTTTGCAGTTAAGAAACAAGTACAGCTATGGCCTGCATCCTCTAACCATAGTTGCACTACTTGGCCTTGGTCTTGGTCGTCTTCTAAAACAGCGATGCGCATCGCAACCCCTTGGTTTATTTTTGTGGCGCGAATGATCCGTAGTAATCGCGTCTTGGTCAAGCAATGCTGTGTAAAGCCAAATAGCAACTACACAAAATTTAACCTAATTATGGCGTAAGAATAGACAGGAAGACTAGAAAAAGCCAATAAACAATGACTTAAAACTGAAAATTTGAATCTAGATGAAAGAAATAGCGAAAATATAGTGTTCAAACAGACAACTGGCTAACTTCTGCAAGTATTTCCCGGCTGCTTTGAAAACGCTCACTGGGGTCTTTTGCCATCATTTTTTCCAAAAATGGCTGATAACGTTGATATTTATAGGGCAAGCGAGGTACAGGCATACTGCTGTGCTGGTAAACCACAGCAGCTACGGTACTGCCTTGGTAAGGCTTTCGCCCCGACAACATCTCATAAAAGATAACGCCCAAGCTGTAAATATCGCTACGCTCGTCGATCTTATCCACATTCCCGTGCTCAGGGCTCATATAACTGGGCGTCCCCAGTACCTCACCTGCTAAGGTTAAATTGGAATCCAACTCAAGCTGCTTAGCTATTCCAAAATCAATCAACGCCAAACCACCGTCATCGCGAAACATAATATTGCTAGGCTTTATGTCACGATGGACAACACCTTTACTGTGCACAACTGCCAAACCTGTGACCAGCTGAATCAAATAGTGCAAGGCCTCCTGAATGCCTACAGCGCCCTTCTGTATAAAATCACGTAAATTTCCGCCTGAGAAATATTCTGTAACGATATATAGGCAGCCATCTTGCTCACCATGATCAATAATGGCCACTACATATTTATTCGTTAAGCTCGCCAATATTTTCGCTTCATTTTTAAACCGCTGTACATGGCTAGGCTCTAAAGCTTTATCCAAGAGCAAGGTTTTAACCACCACCTTTTTGTCATCTTCTGCTCGCGTGCCCAGATACAAAGCCGAAAAGCCTCCTTGATTCAGCTTATAATCAATAGAAATACCATCAATATTTGGCCCCATTATCGCTCGCTGGGCACGTAGATCCTCTGCTCGCTGGCTTTTTGAGTACAGTACCGCATCAACAACAGCCCCATAAATAGACGCCCAAGACATAGCTTCTTTGGCGAGGTAGTCATCTGCTCCTGCCTTAATAGCCTTGACCGCCATTTGCGAATTGGCGGAGTCTGCCAATAAAATAGTCACTGGAAAGAATGGGTAGCCGCGCATGACCGACAGCCACTCGAGAGCATTAAACCCTTCGCCTAAATCACAGGCCAAGAACAGCATATCGTATTGAGACCAAGCAAAGTCTTCATCCGGCAGCTCATTATTATTGGGGGCGTGTACAAAAACACTCGCATCTGGCCATTCTTCATATAAATAGCGCGACAGTTTACTGCTAAAAGCAGGATCCGTTTCAATCACTAGAAAGCGATCAGGTAAGCTAGGTATTTCCTGCATATTCCCTTATTCACAAGTGCAATTTATGCTTATCGTGCCTAAGCGCACTTTTGCGCTAACTCGTCTTCGAGAGAGTCTAAATAGCTTGTCATCTCTTCGATAGCAGGCTCAATCACCTTGTTATAGCCCAAGCGTAATGCATTATGCAGGCGCTGTGCAAGCAGCTCCAAAAAGGCAAGCTTAAATAGCTTACCCATATCCGCCATATGCCCTGCCAAATCAGTCGCTTGCTGCTGGCTTTGCGCATCCAACAAAGACTTTAGTTCAACAATGTCAGCACGTCGCTCACTCACAAACATCGACAGTTCTGCACGCGCAACGGGATCTGCACTTATAGATACAATCATAGGAACCACTAGCTTCTTTGTTTATTATGTAACTATTATAGTTGCTTATCACTAACGATACATTTCTCACTCAAACTAAACACGTCATTTAAGTAGTCACAAGACAATACTTAACAATCTTTACAATAGGTTATAAGCACGACAATACATATCAACCTATATTTTTTCTATAATCGACTATACTCAAACTGCAGCCATTAACTATAGCGGCGTCAAAGTGTAACGTCGCCTGGAGTCAATATATGCGCACCTTTGCTCGTTACAACACTCATCTTCCCGTCGAAATTGCCATGCAAAATACTGAAACCGAACGCCTTGCAAGTATTAGCTATGGTGGCATGCAGCTGGATTCTGATATACCGATGGAAATTGGCCAAACCTTTGATTTCAGCCTGCCTATCATTAGTCCTGAATTTCATACGCTGGGCAAGATAAAATGGAATCGCAATGCCGGTGACCACTACGATGTAGGGGTTGAGTTTATTAAGCCCGATAAGGCAGTCACTGAGATATTGGTGGAACAGGTTTACTATATAGAGCAGTACTATAAGGAGGCTCTTAAACAGGGGCGAAAAATCAGTATTGAAGATGCCGCAGATGAATGGCAAGAAGAACAACGCTACTTATAAATGAAATATTAAGCTTGTGAACTGTATTTTTTCAGTTGCGCTTTTTCAGTTCTTCTGCGTTTAAAAAAACCCTGAATCTGTTGCTTACACTCAGCCTCTAAAACACCTTTTGTCACTTGAGTTGCGTGGAAGTGACGCTGATCTTGTAGCAATTGGAAGGCGCTGTGAACTGCGCCCATTTTGGGTTCACTAGCGCCATATACCACGTGCCCAACACGTGCGTGTAAAATAGCCCCGACACACATCACACAAGGCTCAATCGTCACATACAGAATCGTATCAATTAAGCGATAGTTGCCGAGCACTTCTCCCGCCTTGCGCAGCACTTGAATTTCCGCATGGGCGCAGGGGTCATTTAAGGCAATAGGCTGATTAAATGCTTGAGCAATAACCTCACCCTCATGTACGAGCACTGCCCCTACAGGCACTTCATCTAGCTTATCCGCACAAGCTCCTTGCTCAAGAGCCAAAGCCATAAAATACTCATGAGACGGTTCTATAAATTGACTCACAGTGCACGAATGGCATTATCTAAGCCATCTAATGTGAGTGGGTACATACGGTTTTCCATCAATTTTTGTAGCATGCCAATGGACTGTACATAGTCCCAACCAACTTCTTCACAGGGGTTCAGCCAAACGGACTTTCTGAAATTCCCAATGAGCTTTTGCATCCACTCTGAACCAGGCTGCTCATTCCAATGCTCCACACTGCCACCAGGGTAGGCGATTTCATAGGGGCTCATCGAGGCATCGCCCACGAAAATCAGTTTGTAGTCATCACTGTAAGTATGTAGGACATCCTCTAGGGGAATGCGCTCTGAATAGCGACGAGCATTGTCCTTCCACACCGTCTCATACACGCAATTATGGAAGTAGAAATACTCCAAGTGCTTAAACTCTGTTTTACAGGCCGAAAACAACTCTTCCATTTGCTTAATGTGATCATCCATAGAACCACCCACATCCATAAACAGCAACACCTTCACCGCATTGTGGCGCTCAGGCGCCATCTTTACATCTAGCAAACCACCATTACGCGCGGTGGAGCTAATCGTGTCGTCTAAATCTAGTTTTTCCGACGCCCCTGTACGGGCAAATTTGCGCAGACGCTTTAAAGCTAGCTTAATATTGCGCGTACCCAATTCCACATCCGCATCGAAGTTTTTAAATTCGCGTTTATCCCAAACCTTGGTCGCCTTGCGATGACGCGACTCATGCTGGCCAATACGCACCCCTTCTGGGTTATAGCCGTAGGCGCCAAAGGGTGATGTGCCACCTGTACCAATCCATTTATTACCACCCTGGTGACGCTTCTCCTGCTCCTTTAAGCGTTCCATCAAGGTTTTCATCAGTTCTTCAAAACCGCCTAGGGCTTCAATTTCCTTGCGCTCTTCTTCGGTGAGGAATTTTTCCGCTAGCTTGCGCAGCCACTCTTCAGGGATTTCCTGCTTCTCTACCTCACCAATCGGAGTAATACCCACAACGCCTTCAAAGTAATCCGCAAATGCGCGATCAAACTTATCGTACTCCACCTCATCCTTAATTAAGCACAGGCGAGACAACAAATAGAAGTCATCCACAGAGCACGTCGCTACGCGCTGCTGTAGCGCGCCGAGTAAGTCCAACAGTTCACGCAGAGAAGTTTTTACTTCATAGCGGCGCAGGGTAAAAAAGAAGTCTATTAACATGGGTGCATTATAACCTTATCTCACGCAGAGGCACTTGATTTAGCCTATCCGCATACCTATAGTGCGCGCCATGCTAAGTGATTTATTTCCCAATCTGCCCGATATTTTCAAAGTTGCCCTGCCCTTTGCCGTGGGCATCCCTTTATTCTTCCCGTTATATTGGTGGGGCAGTAAAAAACAGATCACATTTAACTTATATGACTTCCTGCTCTACACCGGCGCAACCTATATGGGCTTTGTGTTATTGGAAGCGAGTTTCGGGCTTATTCACGAAATGATCTTCGGCAATAGACTGTGGGAATACCGTATGTTGCCCAATCATCACGACTATGGCTCTTACTTAGGTATGTTGATGTGGCCCCTATACGGCGTACACGTTTACTGGTTCAAACAAGTGATGGACGTGCGCGCCAAGAAGTTTTATGCGAGCCCCTACACCAAAGGTTTATTCACTGCTGTTGAAGGCCCCTTATTCGAACTTGTCGGCAATGGCATTATCTTGCTCGCCTTTGGTCAATACTTGTTCTACTACTTCCCCCCCGAGCTCAACCACCTCACCACCTTTTGGGTGATGCCCCACTATGGTGTTGCTGGTGTGATCTTTGGGTTCTTTATCAACGCTGTTACCAAGGCACCGCGCACCTGGGGCTTGCCACTCTCTTTATATGCGATGGGTTTTTGTGTAACTGCGCTGGGATAACAAGGACAATGTAGGAGCCCTTTGCAAGGGGGATACTGCTCAGCCTCTTCGCCGTTAAAAACGGCTCCTACAATCTATTTATTCGCACGTCGATGCATAAAGGCCAAGCGTTCGAATAAGTGGACATCCTGCTCGTTCTTCAACAAAGCACCGTGCAAGGCAGGAATTGCTGATTTATTATCGCCACCCTGTAAAACATCAAGGGGAATGTCTTCTGCCGCTAACAGCTTCAACCAATCAAGCAGCTCAGAAGTCGATGGCTTTTTCTTGATACCCGGCACGTCACGGATTTCAAAAAACACGTCCATGGCTTCCTTTAGCAAATCCTTCTTTAGATCAGGATAGTGCACATCAACAATCTGCTGCATCGTCGACTTGTCAGGGAAACGGATGTAGTGGAAAAAGCAACGGCGCAGGAAGGCGTCCGGCAGCTCTTTCTCGTTATTACTGGTAATAATGATAATCGGGCGATGCTTGGCCTTAATGGTTTGCTGAGTCTCGTAAACGTGAAACTCCATCTTATCCAGCTCGGTCAGCAAATCATTCGGGAACTCGATGTCCGCCTTGTCAATCTCATCAATCAACAATACCGCAGGCACATCCGACTCAAAAGCCTCCCACATCTTGCCCTTAACGATATAGTTAGCAATATCGTGCACCTTCTCGTCACCCAGCTGAGAATCACGCAAGCGCGATACCGCATCGTACTCATACAGGCCCTGCTGCGCCTTGGTGGTCGACTTAATATGCCACTGGAAGAACGGCGCGCCCAAGGCGTCCGCCACCTCTTCTGCCAACATCGTCTTACCCGTGCCCGGCTCACCTTTGATGATCAAGGGACGTTGCAAGGTGATAGCCGCGTTAACCGCCATCATTAGATCGTCAGTTGCGACGTAGTCTTTAGTGCCTTCAAATTTCATAGTGCTAACTCGTTTAGTGCGTAGTCGCTTCAGCGAAGAGACGCGGAGATTTCAAAATATGGGAGGATTATGCCTTTTTAGGCTATCCGCATAAAGGGTTTAGATGCGTCATGGGGTAAGGAAAGGTGTAGGTCGGACTTTAGTCCGACGCTGGG
>CAZBWS010000031.1:22767-26227 GCA_964495705.1 uncultured Gammaproteobacteria bacterium | reverse complement strand
CACAAGCATAAAAAAAGCCGCTCAATTACTTGAGCGGCTTCTTCGTTGTAGTGGTGTCCCGTAGGGGATTCGAACCCCTGTAACCACCGTGAAAGGGTGGTGTCCTAGGCCTCTAGACGAACGGGACACAGTTCCTGCAGCAATGATTCCTTTGTTATGCACGGCCTAGTGTGCGGAATCTTGTGGCTTTTACTTGCGTAAAAAGCACCAATTGGTGGAGCTAAGCGGGATCGAACCGCTGACCTCAACACTGCCAGTGTTGCGCTCTCCCAGCTGAGCTATAGCCCCACGCTGTGTGGAGGCGCGTATTCTACGCAAAGTTTTATTCTGGTCAAGCGCTTTGCGCAATTTTTTTCTCTAAAAATGCAATTGCCCGCTTCAGACGCACAATAACACGGTCACGCCCCAATAGTGACAGGGTAACGTCAAAGCTCGGGGACATGCCCATGCCACATACGGCCACGCGTAATGGCATGCCGACTTTGCCCATGCCCAACTCTAGTTTCTGTGCCGTATTCTCTACAATGGATTGTAAGGCTTCTGACTGCCAATCACCTAGCGCTTCAAAAGCGCTTAGCAATTCCTGCAACGGCGCTAATGCCGCCGCCTTAAAATGCTTTTTCGCTGCAGTCGCATCGTAATCTTCAAAATCTTCGTAGTAGGGCCGTGTTAATGCGGCCATTTCTACCAGGGTTTTAGCACGGTCGCGGAAGCCGTCAACCCATTGATCAAGACTAGGGCCTAGTTCAAGGCTAATACCCGCCTTCTCAATATAGGGCTGCAAGCGTTCGGCCAGCTGTGTAGCAGGCATTTCTTTAATGTAGTGCTGGTTCAGCCACAACAGCTTTTCTGGGTTGAAGGTTGAAGGAGATTTGTTCAAGCCTTCTAGACTAAACGCCTCTATCATTTCTTCAACACTGAAGATTTCCCTGTCTCCCTGCGACCAGCCCAAGCGCACCAAATAGTTCAGTAAGGCCTCTGGCAAAAAACCCTCTTCGTAGTATTGCATCACGCCAACCGCACCATGGCGCTTGGAAAGGCGCTTACCATCTTCACCCAAAATCATCGGCACATGGGCAAATTCAGGCAGCTCGGCTCCCATTGCCTTGTACATATTGATCTGGCGAGGCGTGTTATTCAAATGGTCGTCACCACGAATAACATGGGTTAACCCCATGTCGATATCATCAACAACAACCGTCAAATTATAAGTTGGCGTGCCATCGGTACGCGCAATAATCAAATCATCCAGCTCTGCATTGCTAACCACAACATCACCTTTGACCTTATCCGCAACCAGCACATCGCCGTCGAGGGGGTTGGCAAAGCGAATGACGAAATCTTCGCCGCAATCGGCGGCTATATTTTTATTCCTGCAACAACCATCATAGCGGGGCTTTTGCTTGTTGCGCATTTGCTCTTCACGTAACGCTTCAAGGCGCTCACGACTACAGGTACAGCGATAGGCCTGCCCCCGATCTAAAAATTGCTGCACCACTTCTCGGTAGCGATCAAAACGCTTCGTTTGATAGTAGGGGCCTTCATTGTGCGCCAAGCCCAGCCAAGTCATTCCGTCAAAAATAGCCTTTACCGACGCCTCCGTAGAACGCTCTAGGTCTGTATCTTCAATTCTCAAGATAAAAGCCCCCTGTTGCTTTTGGGCATATAGCCACGAAAACAAAGCTGTACGTGCTCCACCAATGTGAAGATAGCCCGTCGGGCTAGGGGCAAATCGAGTCTTGACGCTCATACTAGTGTTCCAAAGGTAAAAATCAGAAAGGGATTTTAGCAAACCTGAGCTTCAAACCCCATGCCAAACTCATTTAGTCGATTAGTTTCTAAAAAAAACGCGGCAAAGCCTCGGCAATCGGTCGAATCTGTGGCATATTCATAGCCATCTATACGGAATAATAATTCTCAAAAATATAATGGCTATTGAATCAAGCTTAGAATGGCGCTCTTGCGGTTTAACCACTGTTGGAACCGTGCGCAAACACAACGAAGATGCCTACCTTACCCTGCCTGACGAAGGCTTGTGGGTTGTTGCCGACGGCATGGGTGGGCACGCCAAGGGCGATGTCGCCAGCCAATCCATCATTGACGCGCTTGAGGGTTTTACCGCACAGCGTACCTTGAGTAGGACTATTGAGCTGATTGAAAAACGCGTTCTCGATGTCAATGACAAGCTGCACAACCAGTCTCTGGGCCAACCAGACAAGGTCATGGGTAGCACAGTGGCGATGGTCTACACCTACAAAGATCATGTTTTTTATATGTGGGCTGGCGATAGCCGCATTTATCGCTATCGCAATAAAAAACTCGATCAAGTGAGCCACGACCACAGCTTTGTGCAGGAAATCGTCGATAAAGGCATGATGACGCCTGAAGAAGCTGGCAAACACCCCTCTGCTAACATTATTACGCGAGCGGTAGGCGTATCTGACAAGCTGGTGATTGATGTTGATCACGACATTGCCCAGCCCGGCGATAAATACTTGATTTGTAGTGACGGCCTATTTAAAGACATCACTATCGAAGATATTTCGAGGGCGATGGACCAAATTCCTTTTAAGGCCGCCCAATCACTCATTGAAACAGCCTTGGCCAATGAAGCCAACGACAATGTAACCGTTATTGTGGTAGAAGCCGCAACACCAGGAAGCTAGATCAAAACCATGGCGCAATTAAACACCAATTTACGCATACTTTCCCAAGCCTATTCCAACGGTAAGCTCACGCAAGATCAATATTTTGCGCTGAGATCTAAGCAGTTAAGCGCTATAGAATTTGGCAAACCCTTCCCACCCATGCCTCCTGGGTTATCGAGCGTTAATATCCCTAGCGTCAAAATTGAAGCGCCTTCAGAAGGCGGTGCTGGCACAAGTAAAAAAACCTTCATTGTTATAGCGGCGGCTATTTTTGGCGTTCTATTAATTGGCCTAATTGCCTTTATGGCCATGCAATCTGGCGGCGACGACATCGATACACAGAGTAATGTCGATGCTAGTATCAGCGGTCAAGCCAAGCGACTGGTCAATGCGAACAACCTGAGCTCAGAGGATATCCAGTTATTCACAAACAACTGGAAAGCCCTTGGCGAGCAACAACAAAAACTACACCGCAAAGCGGCTTGGTTTAATCTGCTGCAAACTAAAGTCAATAGTTCCATTAAGGCATTGTCATCATCCCAAGAAACAGAAGTTGCAGATCTAGGTAGAGAGGCTCAACTAAAGTCTTGGAAACTACTCAACCGCTTACTCAGCCCTGCGCCAGCAAATATACAACCGAAAACAATCAATGCAACGGCCACCCCACAACCTGTTATTAGCACAACAGAACAAGAGTCCCTGCTTGGAGAGGCTCTAAATCTCGCCCCTGAAGTGCTTAGTGAGCCGAGCATTGCTCCTGTGACAATACCGGCCACCGAATCCATCCCGACCCCAGCGGAAAAACCTGTCGT
>CAZBWS010000031.1:0-22667 GCA_964495705.1 uncultured Gammaproteobacteria bacterium | reverse complement strand
TGAACCTGTCGTTGAACCTGTCGTTGAACCTGTCGTTGAACCTGTCGTTGAACCTGTCGTTGAACCTATTTCAGCCCCCATCGCTGCTCCTGTGACGGCACCAGTTGTTGAGCCCACGCTTATTCCTGTGGCCGAACCAGTCCAGGCTCCAGTAGTATCGCCTGTCCAGGTTACTCCCCCTCCGAGCACGCGCTCAGGGGTTGACCTAAACCCTGAATATGAGCGCGAGCAAGAATTCGGCAAATCGGCTCGTGACGCTTTATTTAGCGACACTCCCGAATACTAAATTTAATCGCTTAATCCGGATGGGCTCTCTGAGCCTATCCGCATTGATCACTGAACCTTCTTCTACCAGCCAAGTCTATGGCGATAGACTTTGGAGAAAACCATTATGATGCACAAAATGCTCCCCCTGCTGGAGAAAACTGACTTCCCAGCTATTCGCAGAACAACATTAAACACCTTACAAGTTAACCTAGGCTATAAGTGCAACCAAGCTTGCTACCACTGCCATGTAAACTCCAGTCCAAGACGTAAGGAGATGATGGACAAAGAAACCATTGATCTTGTGCTTAGCTTTCTGCGTGACAGCCAAGCAAAGAGCCTGGACATGACAGGTGGTGCCCCAGAGATGAACCATCATTTTAAGCACTTGGTTAGAGAGGCTCGTGCGATGGGCGTACAGGTTATTGATCGCTGTAACCTGACCATTCTTGAAGAACCTGGCTATGAAGACATGGCCCAATTTTTAGCGGCACAAAAAGTCGATATAGTCGCTTCTCTACCCTGCTATCTTGAAGACAATGTTGACGAGCAACGTGGCGACGGAGTTTTCCAGGCGAGCCTTGGTGGGTTAAAGCAACTTAACGACCTAGGCTACGGTAAAGAGGGCACAGGGCTGAGTTTAAATTTAGTGTATAACCCAGTAGGCGCCTTTTTACCGCCATCCCAAACAGAGCTAGAAAGCACTTACAAAAAAGAGTTGAAGTCTAGATACGACATTGATTTCAATAATTTATTCACTATCACCAATATGCCCATCGCCCGCTTTGGCAGCACACTAGTAGAACAAGGCGAGCTAGAGCATTACATGAATTTATTAAAAGACAGCTACAATGCCAGTAGCTTAAAAGAAGTTATGTGTCGTGACACAATCAGTATCAGCTATCAGGGCTATGTATATGACTGTGACTTTAATCAAATGCTAAATATACCCTTTGGCGCGGGTCACGCCCAATTAACACATCTTAGCGATATCAATGCCGCTAGCTTAGCTAATCAAAACATCAGCATTGCCAATCATTGTTATGGCTGTACTGCAGGGCAAGGCAGTAGCTGTGGCGGCGCCTTAGCCTAATGCTATCCATTGTTTTACCCGTGCTAAATGAAGGCGAAAAACTTCAGGAGCACTTACACGCTTTGCAGGTTTTTCGCGATAGTGGCTGCGAACTGATTGGCGTCGACGGTGGCAGCACAGACCATAGTTTCAAGCTGCTCCAACAATATTGTGACAACGCAATAGTCACAACAGCGGGGCGAGCCCAGCAAATGAATGCAGGCGCCCAGCTTGCACAGGGGGGGCGACTGCTTTTTCTGCACGCTGATACCTACCTACCCAAAAATACGCAAACAGTTGTGGAACAAGCCTTACGCGGCGCAGACTGGGGGCGTTTTGATGTGGCGCTAGATGCTGAGGGCGTATTTTTCCAAGTCATTGGGGGCTTAATGAATTGGCGTTCGCGCTGGACTAAGGTATGCACTGGAGACCAAGCATTGTTTTTTAACACCGCATTCTTTCATGCCTTAAAGGGCTATCCAGAGATTCCTTTGATGGAAGATGTTGCAATCTCTAAGCTAGCTAGGTCTAAAGGTGTATTTGCTGCACTCAACGCACAGGTCACCACCTCAGCACGGCGCTGGCAAAACAATGGGGTGCTAAAGACGATTGTTCTGATGTGGGAGCTGAGGTTACGGTACTTCCTCGGCCAGTCTCCTGATGATTTATTACAGCGTTATTATGGCTAACTATTTGTATCCCCGCGGTAGAATCGCGATATTTGCCAAAGCCCCCATTGCTGGTACCGTGAAGACCCGAATGACCCCTGCGCTTCGCCCTAGTGAGTGTGCCGAGTTGCAGAGTAAGCTTATTGCGCGCAGCATAAAGACCACAACGCAAAGCCAACTTGCCCCGGTACAACTGTGGTGCGCACCCAGCATTCAACATCCTGCTTTTAGTCAGCACCCAGTGGAACTCAAACAGCAACAGGGCGCCTGCCTCGGACAACGCATGCAACAGGCTTTCGAGGATAACCACAAATACGATTTCACCATACTAATAGGCACAGACTGCCCATTACTCAGCATTGCAGACTTATCTGCAGCAGCCCAAGCTCTACAGGCTAATGATGTATGTATAGGCCCAGCCCACGACGGAGGTTATGTATTAATCGCTAGTCGAGAAATGCCTAAGTGTTTTGAAAACATCCGCTGGGGCAGTGACAAAGTGCTCTCCCAGAGCTTATCCGCATTAAGTGAGGCGCAACAGAGTGTACAGCTACTCCCCCCACTGCCAGACCTAGATCATCCACAGGATTTAGCAGCCCTCCCCGACAACACCATTCAAGAACTCAAAGCTAGAAAGTTAAGAGATATTGCCCGAAATTATCTAGGGTAAGAAGCGTTTGCGAAACTCTCCTGGTGACATGCCTTGCCAGCGCTTAAACGCGGCATAAAAATTAGCGGGCTCTGAAAACCCTAAATTAGCAGCAATGGTCGCCATATCCATAACAGGGTCACGCAAATACTCTTCTGCAAAGCGAAAACGTACAGAATCACGCAATTGCGCATAGCTCGTCCCCTCTTCTTTTAAACGCCGCTGCAGTGTACGCTGAGTCATATTCAACTCTTTAGCAACGTCTTGCATGCTAAATACCGCAAAGCCGATTTTGCTTTCTATCGCCTTCACCACCTCCGCCGCCAAGCTGCTATCCGAAGGTAGGCGCGAGAGTAAAACCTGTGCTTTTTCTGCAAAGCTTTGATTAAACTGTGGAGAGCCGCCCAACAGCGGGCGCTCAAATAACTCCGTAGAGAGCTTTACATGGCATTCCTCTTGGCCAAATAAAACAGGGGCGTCGAATAACTGTTCATACTCGGCAATAAAGTCTGGTTCCTCATGACGAAACGAGACTTCCTCTATCTGGTATTCACCGCCATGCATAAAGCGGCCTATAGTAACAATCGATGCCATAAACATCTGTTCGTAGCGCGCCTCTAAAGAGCGAGGGCTTTCCTTGTCCCCCCAATATGCAATCACCGTATTGCCATCTGGTTCATCGCGCAACTGAAACTCTGCGTAGGGGTGGATAATGTCCTTAAACTCTACAAACTGCTCTAGGGCCTGGCGCGATGAGCCCGCTGTTGCTATCACCTGACCAATAACCCCTAGAGACTCAAAGCGAATATACGCACCCAGCTCTAAAAAAAAGCGATCATTGCCCGACTCATCCCTAAACAAGCACAACATATCGTCCAGTGTCTCCAAGGATATACCTGCAAAGGGGTCGTTTAAATCCAAGGGCTGAATATCTAATCGTTCATTCAGGCTGTCTAAACTCACTCCATGCTGAGCAGCTAGTGATATAAAGCCAGGAATCAGTGCAGTACAGGTAAATAGTTGTGTCATAAAACGGAACTCGCTACATGTTTGTCTTTTAGCCAGTCTATACGGCTGCGTATTAAAAAAATACTACTTATAAATCTATTCGCTAAAAACAAAAAGGCGAGCACCAGTAATACTGATGCTCGCCCATATCTTTCTATTCTGATCTAACGTGGCTTAGTAAACTGACGCGAAAGGTAAATAAACAACAATAATAAATGCGCCCAAAGCCCAATTGCTAGCGAGCCATTCTTGGGGCTGCCAACAGTAATGGAATCTCGATCGGACACAATACCGCCCTGATTGCCACTAATGGCTTGCGCTGCAATAGAAGCCGTTGTTATCAGCGTAGGGCGCATTGTCACTTCCACGGAAAATCTACCACCATTGGCTAATAACGCGCCCTCACACAAAATATTCCCCGCATTTGACTCAGATGTTAATACGCATTGTGCAAGATCAGAGCTACCTGGGGCAACGGAGATATCTGTCACGGCATGTGACGGCGTCAAACTCAGCTGAATACGTGGAGCATCAGCCGGCCCTTCATTTTCAAGTACAATAGAAAAGGCCGTAAGCTCGCCAGGCTGAACTCTACCTCGATTGATTGCTGTTACATCAACGGATAAATTTGATTGGCGAGAGAAGCGCGCTAAACCAATAGACGAAGACAAACTGCTTGTAGCGTACAAATAAGCGTCATCTGCACCCAAGGCCAATAAATTAACGCCTGCAATGCCTGAAATACTGACGCCGCCTGTCGTGGTGCCACCCTCAACAACAGGAGAGGGGTCAGGCGTATTTATCAGTATGCCGTCATCCACATAAAAGGAGGTAATCCTAGATGCAGCAATTGCAGCAGCGTGCATGACGGTATTACTGCTATTCATGATGAGACGAAAAACTCCACCTAAGCCTGCCACATTGGGCGTGCCATTGTCATCCAACTGACCATAAATTCTTTTTAATGCTGGCGCTGCCGTCGCCTCTGTCTGCTCAAATTGAATAATAGTATTCGAGCCCGCTGCGGCTATAAAAATATTTTGATTACCGCCAATCTCTGCGAGCAACAGATCTGCTGGGTTGCTTAACTGGCTAACACCCGTTGAAGCACTAGTAAAAGAGCTAAAAGTCAAAACACCAGAGTCGGTGTTGCGAGTAAAATAAATTAATGCATCTTCTACTGTGGCGCTATCTGATATTACATAAACGCCATTCGCGGTTGCAGCGATGTCAACAGGTGTATCTAATGCGGATAAGGCCGTAGAATCGCTCTCCAGTACGCGCTCGTTGGCTGCAGCCAAAGGAGTATAGCTCACACGATCTAAACTAGGTGAATACGTTATATCACCCAATACAGCAACAACACCATTTCCTGAAGTGGTTTCAGTACCTGTAACGTATATATTATTGCCATCGGGAGAGATAGCAACAGCGGTAACGTTTATGTCGTCAAATAAACCATCTTCAGGTACGCCTCCATTACTGTTTAAAAAATCTATTGCCTCAAAGCCATTGCCGCTCACAGAAAAGGCATATAAGCCAAATGGGGATGTACTACTGTTACTGTTATTACCAATTAGTAATACATCTCCATTTGGGCTGAATACAGCGCTGGTCGCCCCCTCTAAAGTGGGCTGCGCCGAAGTAAACGCGCTTTCATTAATCAAAACACCATCGTTTCTGACGGTAAATCGCTCCACCGTAGGCGATGCCGAGTTATTGATTGCATATAGAGCATCCCCATCAGGCCCTGCCTCTAAAATCGCATATGGGTTTCCAGTGGCTGCAACCTCAACCGATTGAAATAAAAGAGACTCAGCGAAAGCCAGAGCAGGCACACAGCCTGCAATCATAAATATAATTTGTAAGCTTTTTTTATTCATCATTATCACTACCGCCTAAGTGATACAGCCTGTTAATTGATGACATTAGAATAATGCCTTTATCGAAAATCCCGCCAAAGTCGCCTTGGTTTCTGTTGTAATGTCCAGTCCTGCGAAAGGGCTTAAAGCATTATCAATGCCCTCTGAGTTAGCATTGTCACTGGTGCCAGCTGGGATAAATTGCTTAGATGAAAAATGTACTAGAGAAAAGTCTAATGTCATGTTTTCAGTAAACTTATAAGTGACACCTGCACCTAATAACAAAGTGTCTCCAAGTGGCAATTGTGCAGAGCGCTTATTATCTGGAACAGAGCTTTTTCTGTCCTCCACTCCCCATTTAAAAGTAATTCTCGAGGACCAATGGTATTTAAAGCCGATGCCGAAATTAGGCTGATTTTCAAGGCCCAGCTGTAAGCCTAGCCTATCAACAGTCGAAAGGCCCACAAATTGCCCAAGCTGTGTCGCCACAGTTGGGCGATTAAGTATGACGTTCAACTGATTCCACTTCTCCCAGTCAGTCCAATGCCAGTCGATATTCATTTGCAGTCGATCTGTCAGCAGGTATTTAGTACCAATAGCAAAATGATCTGGAAACTCTAAATCAATCCTCACATCACCTACTTCAGAAGCAGGAACATTCGTAGGCAAGCCGAGAATTTGCATAATAATGCTAATAAATGGATCACCATTTAAAGCTTCAATGGTACTTATCAATGAGTCATCATAATCAAACCTAAACTCTCCACGCAAATTCGCATCCAGGGGTGAAGAATAAGATAGGCCCAGTGTAAAGCGTGGATTCACATCCCATAAAACCCCTAAATTATAGGATAAACTAAATGGGTCTGTGGCTTCTATTTGAACTGTAGCAATTCTGTTAAATGGCCCAAGTGGATTATCCCCTAGGCAATCTGGGGGAAGAAAGGGAATACCATTAGTCCCTCTAATAGCGGGGCATATTTCTTCAGCCGCAAAACGCGCCAACCCCAAAAGCTCATTGGCCGCACGAAAGTCCTGCTCTATGTAAAGTGCACTGTAATTGACGCCAACAGACATACCGAAAGCGAAATTGTCATTTATTTCTACCGAAAAAGATGGAGACAGAAAAGTAATCCGTTGAAGAACACCCTCTCTACCCGCAAAACCGCCCGCCAGATCATCGGGGGATCGAGTCAAGCCTGCGACCAGCCAAGCATAGGCAGCATTAGCAAATACAAACTTAGAGCCTTCTGGGCGATAAGCCACCCCCCCAATAGGCACAGGCAGGAATTTATCATCAATGCGGTAGGGGCCCTTGCCAGGAATATACGCAGAAAAGCCTTCAATCTCAGATGTCTGTCCTATCACAGGATCATCAGTAAACCCAAACACGCCATCATAATCATCGGGAGCTTCAAATTTTAAAGTTGACTCGACACTCGGCGGCAACAAAAAACTAACATGGTTATACAAGCCCTCTTTGAATTGTCTAAGACCAGCGGGGTTATAATGTATTGAAAAAATACCAGGAGGGTCAGCCGTCACCGCATTACCCAGACTCAACGCTTCAGGGCTAATAGTTAAATTCTCAGCAAAGGAAGCCCAAGCGTTTGAAGCACTAAAGCTCGCTATTAACAGTAAAAAATGTAGGGAAGTTTTAGCAAAACTTCTACAGTTGGAAACGAAATAAGCTTTCATTATTCTTCTACAAAGTAGCTCTTAAACCCTTCGATAGAAAACGGCAAGCTAATTCCCAATACAAAATCAGGAGATTCACGCGTCAAACCTATTCCTACATTAACACTCATCACGGTTCCTGGTGATGTCCTAAAGCCAGCTGATATATTAAATAGTGCGCTATGCCCGCCAATAGATTCTAAAGAGCTGCTATTACTAGTAGATTCCTCTGAGCTTTGATCAGTAAAGGTCAATACTGTTCGGGAGCCAAATGAGTGCTGAAAGCCCATATTTAAAGAGACCCCATAAGATAAGGCATAGCCAATACCCATGCTGTAGGAGAATGTCATTTTAGGGTCAACTTTCTGTAGGAAGCGAGTGCCTCGCTGCTGGTTCAAACCCGAACGATCAAAAGCTTGGGATAAAGAGATTCCACCATATGCAATAATAGGATCAATGCTTTTATTAAAGTTGGCACTGATAGACGCAGCATAGGAACCACCACCTGTCGCGACAGTATTTTCAGTATCTATTTCAAAAGGATCGGTACCTGTCGGCAACACTAAGCTACCAGAAAAAGTGGTATTTGCTGCCCCTAAACGCACAGGCCAAGGCTGCCAGCGCAAGCTCAGTGAAATATCACCCAGCCCGTCATCTTCAGCCTTATCTTGGTTGGTAGAGCCTCTGCGCACCGTCGACACAAATGGCAGTGAAACACCTAGCGTCAAATTATTTGATAAGCCATAACTACCCGACAAGCTAGTGCTATGGGTGTAACGCGCATCGCGAGACACATCAATGGGGCTGCTGCCCACGCTTTGCGAAGAGAGCAAAATAGAATCAGCTGAAGAGTAACTAAAGCTATGGCCATATTGGACGCTGAACGCACCCTTTTTAATTAAAGAGTAATTCTGGTCAACAGCCGTTAACGCCTCTTCCAGCGTATTGGAATCTTCATCATCTTCTGTAACAGCGAGTGTTTCTCGCGCCTTTTCTTCAGCAGATGCTACTGGCTCAGGCTCAGATACTGGAGCGGCGGCTGCCACAACAGGCGGTGCAACGACTTCGACTTTTTCATAAATCGGCTTTTCGTAGCTAATATTAGTTTCGCCCCTACGATTTTTCGCCTTGTTTTCTGGGCTATTATTTTCAACGAGTGGCTCACTCGCTCCAGCCCCCCTAGAGATAAATTCTGCACCCTGTATATCTAAGCGCTTTTGTATTTCTTTTACAGCATTAGCTGCACGCAGCTTAGACAGACCTAGGTTAGACCCCCATTTAGCACGAGATGCGGCCCCTAAACGCGAGCTATCTGAGTGACCCACAATCTCAATTTTCAATCCTCGGTGCTCTCCAAAGCCATCCAGCGTTGCCTTTAGCCGGTCAAAATACCCCTCCGGGAAAATAGGATCTTCTTTATTAAACTTTATATAGGGTATGGGCATTCTTAGCTCAACCTGCTCATAGCCAGTAATGCGCGTTGAAGCAGGCACTGCCTCTTCAGCGCTGACCTGTGCCAGTGGCAAGATAGAAAGCGTGGTGATTAGCAGCGCTTTTTTAATATTTTTCAGCATGTAACTCTCAGTACTACTTAAAATTTTTACGGCTTAAATGACAAGCGATCTCTAGCTGCAGAGTCAATATCCCTTTCACGCTGATGATAATACGCAGGAATAGTCTGCAGCAAAAGCTGACTGACTTGGTCTTCGCCAATGAATGTCATATCTTCGTCCGTCAGTTCTAATCCAGCCTGACGCTGCCCTTCACCGGCATACACAAGAAACAGGATATTATCCCAAACCTTTAAAAACTCTTCCTTTGTCAATGTCAGATTACCAAAGGCAGGGTCAGCAATAAAAGCCCGTCCATCGACAATATCTCGTAACACAACAAAATGCGTAAAGTCGCCATGCACTATACGTAAAATGGCGGGTTGTGTCAGCTCTTCCAAATCAGAAAACTCCGCCCTAAAGCCACCGCTTTTATAGCCGATAGCAGATACAAAGCGCTTCATATCTGCCAGTGAAAAACCCCGCCTTGCAATGATTTTTTCTTTTTGGCCATAGGTTAACAGGCCACTCATTACGCGCTGTTCATCTAGCTCCAAACCCAAGAAATAAACCAGTAATGTGGTCAAGGCTGCAGAGCCACAACTATAGTCAAAGTGCTGTCGCACAACACCTTTATTTTTAAGCTCTTTCAACGAAGTAAGCCCTGCAACACTTTCTTGGTATTGTAAGCCCAAGGCATTAGGAACCCCTATCTGCACGGGCACATTAAGCACTACATCATCTTCAACTTCATATTCTAACAAGGCCGAGCCTTGCCATACCAACATCAGGGCAAGAATAACAACTGCCATATTAATCCTCTGTTCTGCTTATTGTTATTTCTGCGCCGCCAACCTTTACGGCCAATCGCCCCAAAGAGGCGCTGTTTGCGGCATTTTCAACAGAGCTTCCAAGCCTAATGGCTTCAATTACAATCAGACCGTCAATAGGCTCGGACCGTAAAGTTATTAGTCTTTTTTGGGTCCCAGTATTTGTATTTGAGACATTCTCAATGGATGTAGCGGAGCGCAAACGCACAGCCCCACCATCACCATTGGTTATAGAAATACCCTCGAAGCGAACCACACCAGAATCCGGCATGCCTTCGCACATAAAATGATTGTAATTGAAATCCTCCAGACGCACAGATAAATCCAGGTTGGTAACCCCATCAACCAATGTATCCAGTGGACTTTCTGCTACCAATAACGGTAATGATTGATCCAAGTAGCGCTGAAAAGAACGGGCCAGAATCGCGTCATAATCATCTTCAAAGGCCGTTTCACAACCCGCACGGACATCATCGCTTTCTTCAGATTGATCATAGCGGCAAGGCTCACTATCTCCGCGCCTAAAGATAACATTACCTTCATCGTCATACTCCTTCAGCATGGCACTGGAGGTATAGCCATCTAAGGTGGCTAATTCCTCATCGCTCAAGTACTCAAGGCCAAAAGACACCATCGCGTAAGAAAGCGTGCAGATAAACACGATCAAATTACGCCTGAAAAACATATTAACGGCTACGCACTTTAATGATAGCCGCGCCAGTGATATCCACAACCGCCAACCGGCCCAAACTAGGCGCCGAAGTAATTGCCGCCGTATTAACTGACAGCTTAATGGAGTCCAACACCAGAGCTGCATCACTATCAAATGTAGTGCTTATGACAACACCCTCTGTGGCATCCACATCAACCTCAGTAGTCACCGCAGAACTCACCGTAGAGATCACACCTGTTCCACTATCACGCTGCCTCAATTGAATGCCATTTAAGGACAATACACCGTTGGTTTTACCTGCCAAATAGATGTCAGATGCTCCTTCGACAGTTAGTTTAATTGACAAACCTGATTGTGCAGCGATATCTGACATATCATCATCATCAAGCTCGACAATCTCAGCAAAAACGAACCCTGAATACAAAAGAGCAAAAGGCAATAATGCAACTATACGCAAGTAATTCACACTTACCCCCTCTTCTTTAGAATCCAAAATAGACAAAAAGGTGCGCAGCAGCGCACCTTTTTGTAATACCCACTATATCTATTTAGCGGTTATGTTCACCGACCCACTTGCGATATTAGCGGAAAGCTGACCCAAAGTCTGAGTTTGGGTTAAGTCAGTTGAAATATTAGTAGATGTAACTGCACCAGAAGTAAGGCCCACATTGGTTTGAATAAACTGGTTAGCAAAACCAATCACCAAACCATCAGTCGCGTCAACATCAACAGTGACAGTACCGCTAAGAGATAAATTCTGAATCAATAAATTACCTTGAGAAGCAACAGCAGTAGTAGCCGTATTGCCGTCACCATCGCTCCAAGCGACATCGATATCAGCAATATCCAGCTCAATAGAAATACCAGTCTGACCAGTAACCGCTTCAAGAGCAGCGTCGTCCATAGCAGTTAGTTCAGCCTGTGCACCAAATGTAGTCATCATTGCTGCAGCAAGTGCAGTTACTTTAATAAATTTCATAGTTACTCCAAAAGTATAGTTTTCTAAATAATAGTTGATTGCATCGCAATGCAGTCAGAGAAGTTGGAGAAAACAACCTCCCCCCATCAAACTCTAAGTTCAAATCTATCCCAGCCTTTTGCGTTTCGCAAGCGTTTTAAATCACAAAGTTTAATACCGGGGCACAAAATGCGACATTAAGTCGCTTTTTGAGACGTTATGCGCAAAAAAGGCCAAATTCGGCACAATCTACTCACCGCTTAAGTAAGTTCTGGTGCGCTTAATATGCTAAATTATTTCTCTTGGTTGGCATCATAGTTTTTGCTATTGTTCCCCGCTAAATCCAACGATTTAACTTAATAATGCTTTATTAAAGGTACTAGAATTCCATGCATTACAAAAGATCGCTTACTGGCATTACATTTGCCTTGTGCACCCTAGCAGCAGGCTCCGTACAAGCTGAGTGGAAATATAATACAGAAGTATTTTTCGCCGCTAGTGATGATGCAAGTGTGACCGGTATTCGCTGGCTACAGCCTTGGTGGCAAAACGGGCAAGCACTGGCGTACAGTGATTTACGTGTATTGAAAAGCGATAAAGAAACCGAAGAGTTGAACCTAGGCGCTGGATTTAGAAAGCTAAATAAGCAAGAGACTGGCATTTTGGGTGGATATGCTTTTTTAGATTACCGCAAAAGCGCAACCGACCGAAGCTACACCCAAGTGACTTTAGGTGGCGAGTATCTGCTCGACAAATGGGAGTTTCGCAGTAATTTTTACCTACCAATTGAAGACGAGTTTATTGTCGAAGAGCTGGATGATGTCGAGAGTTTTGAAGACAACTTCACCGGTAATACGGTTACACGGGTAACTACCGTCGTCCCGGGGCAGCTTGTTGTAGAAGAAGCTCTGGAAGGGTTCGACCTAGAAGCAGGCTACTTGTTGCCTGGAGCCGAAGACTTCGAAATACGTGCCAATCTTGGCATTTACCACTACAGCGCCCCGGTTGTCGGCAGCACTGACGGCCTTCGCGGGCGCATTGAAGCTTTTCCAAGGGAGAATTTCAAGGTCAGTGTATCTATAGAGAGTGATGACCTATTTGGAACTCGTTCTTTTTTAGAGCTCAGCCTTCCACTTGGCAGAAAGATAGGTCGTCCAGGAAAGCGTAGCCTACATAAGCGTATGACTCAATTTGCCTATCGCGATATTGATGTACGTGAAACGTCACGTTTAGATGAAGACAAGCGCAGAAAAGATGGTCCTGGGGCAACTACAACGCAAACAAGCACTGAAGCAGAAAACATCTTACATATAGACAGCCAGACATCTGTTGCGACCGCCGATGCCAACGGTACAATAGAACTTCCTTTTAGCAGTATTGAAGACTGCGTAAACAGCTCTACAGCACTGAATTGCGGTAATGACACACAACAAAAAATCATTTATTTACATGCGGACCCCAGTGCAACTCGCAATGGCAATGCGCAAACCTATATCGGCAACTTAGAACTCACCAATGGGCAATCTATTGCTGGCGATGGCGCTACCACGGGTGTTTTTGCTAATCTAAGCAGCAAGGTATCACCGATTCTTCTGGGTGAAGATGGCAATACAAACCCCATCCTTACCCTGTACCAAGCCAGTTCGGCCACTGGCTTACAGCTTGGCTGGAGTCAAATAGAGACTGTTCCTGGAACAAGTTCAGCCCAATTTATAGACTTGCCTACAGGCTCCGCTATGCCAGAGGTGGCCATTCTAGTCGGCAATCAAGATAATCGAGGGGCAAATGTGCAATTGTCAGATATTACTATTATTGGAGCTGGCGTGTTAGACAACGACAATAGCAGAATAAGCACAGAAAATAACTTTTCGACGGGCATACACTTTTTAACAAATAGTGAGGAGAGCACCGAAAACAGATTAACAATCAATAACTTAAACGCTAGGCTTGTTTTAGGGGACGCTATTCACGCAGAAATCACCCCAGATGATTCAATTCCCTCGACGACAGACGTTTTCAATACACAGTCATTAACTATTATTGATAGTGCCGTATCGAGTAATGGACGAGGCATTCACGCCAGTGTTTTCGGTTCCAGCGGCAACTCTGCTAGCCAAACAATAGCCATTTCAACGAGTAATTCTTCAGCTGGAGCCGACGCCGACACACTGACCAACGAGATCAGCTTCAACCTCAATGAAGGCATTCTTGTTGAAAACCTTACTTTAGATACCTACGAATCCGCTTTACAGCTAAATTTAGCCGACTCATTGGCAAACCCTTTACCCTTTTTGGCTACACAAAACCTAAGGGTCACTAACGCGCTCATTCAAAATAACCAAGGGGCAGGGATACAAGCGAGTTACGGCGCAGTTGCAATAAATCCAACAAGCGATGACGGCGAGTCCTCGGTTAGTCTGAAAAACGTCAATCTCTCTTTGAACGAGGGTAGTGGGCTAGTCTTAAGCGGCTTGAGTACCAACATGCAGGTCGATATAGAAGATAGCGTCTTTAGAGGTAACATAGAAAATAGCGGATCAACGGGCTTTGGTCAGCGTCAAGATGGTGCAGCTATTGACTGCGGCACAGGCACCAGCACGGGAAGCTCAGTTGTTGCTACTTGTGACGTCACTGGACCTAATGTCAGAAATGATAACCGCACAGATGCAAGCTTCAGAAAGCAGGGCTATGGCATTTATGCAGAAAACAAGGATGTCAGTGATTCTTTAAGCACGCAAACAATCACTATATCAGGTCGTTTCGAGGCCATACTTCACGCTGCGAACAAAGCGCAAATCTTTTTAGAGTCTATTGATTTGAATGAATCGAATAGCTTGCAGACCCTCGATATTTTGGATGACAGCCCCTCTGAAGCCGATGACGCAGACTTTATTAAGCTAATAAGCACTCTGCCTGGCCAAAGTGCTTTTACGGCAGATGGAATACCAACTGTAGGGCCCTTAACAGGCTCCAGCATTGATCCTATAGCCTATTGCAACAGAATTAGCAGTGATGCGGCAACAGCAATAGATGAAGAGTCTCCAAACATTAATTTCTCTTCAGCCGCCCTCGAATTCACACCTGCAGAGGAGTGCCAATAACACAAGATCAGCACGCATAAAAAAAGCGCCCATTGGGCGCTTTTTTTATGCGTGCTGTACACTTCAGTATCAAGCCGCCGAAAACTTATAACCGACGCCTCTTTGAGTATGAATATATACAGGATTACGTGGATCGACCTCAACTTTTTTGCGCAACTTCCCTACTAACACATCTATGCTTCTATCTGTAGATATCCACTCTCGTGAAGCAACTAGATCGAGTATTTCGTTACGTGTAAAAATTCTATTGGGGCGTTTGAGAAGTGCCTCTAACAACAAAAACTCATGTTTAGTTAAGTACTCTACAGTACCACTTTCATTTCTCAGTTCTTGTGAAGCTATATTCAAAGACCAATCGCCAAAGCGTATAAGCTCAGGCTGACGGGGGTCTTCTGAGTTTATTTTTCGACGACGTAAAACAGAGCGTGCGCGAGCAAGAAGTTCACGCTCATCAAAGGGTTTGGTTACATAATCATCAGCCCCAACTTCAAGACCTACTACTTTATCAACAGTATCCGCTTGCCCCGTCAACATTATTATAGGAACATCAGAGTTCTGGCGAATTTCTCTAGCCAAGGTAATGCCGTCATCTTCCGGCATTAACAAGTCCAATAAAATTAAATTTATTTCCCTTTCTGCGATAACTGACTTCATTTCTGAGCCGTTACTGGCTTGAAAAACATTCATGCCATTGCGGGTTAAATAACGTTCCAGTAAGCGGCGCACTCTAGCATCATCATCAACGACCAATATTTGCTCTTTGCCATCATGCATCTTATATATTCCCAGTTAATGTGAGTCGTGTATATTTTTTAAAATATTATCACACAGCCTAAAACGATATTAAACAGGCATTGCACATGCCTATAAAAAAAGACAACATAGAGCTTAAATTATTATAAAAAAGTACAAATGTCAGAAAATGATCGAAAACAACGCTATGAAAAATCACTATAAGCTACTCTTTTCACTGCTGTGCTGCTTAGGTATTTTTGCTTTGGCACCTCCACAAGCAAGTCCTCTGTCAGCACAACATATGCTAATCGACCGAATACTGGTGCAGCTTGAGCAACAGCCCACGATAGAGCGAGCTGACGAGTTTCAACGCTGGTTAAACCAGTTATTACAACAACATAAGACTTTACTCACTTCATTGCCTAAGCAAAGTACTACACAAAAATACCACCTTTCAATGGGGCAGGCTGTTTTGGAAAAACTAAAGTCAGACATGCAAACAAGTTTAAACAACGAAAATTTGCCGTCTACGCATATTGACTTTCTCCCCTATACCAAACACCTAGCCTATATCGCGAATACACCAACACACCAAACAATCAGCTACTCATCTCTCATCCAAAAGGTTTTAGTTGTTTTTTTATTTATCACTCTTGTTTTCACTTTCCGCAAAACAATTCCTGAACTTAAGCAAGCTGTAAGTAGTTTAAAACAACATGTTCAACGCAATAAGCAACTACAAGAAAACATTAACAAGCATGTAGGGGTTGCCACTATACATATTAATATAAGCGGCGAAGTTCGTTATATGGACGAATCCTCTGTCCAGCTATTCAGTCGACCCTCCCTTGCTGGTACACCTCTATTTATAGATCGATTACTTCGGCATAGCGAAGAAACAGATGTATTGGCCTTACTTCAAGGCAAGCTAACCCAGAGCAATGCCAATAAATTTATCGGTATCGGAAAACACAATCGCGACTTCCCTTGCAAAATAGCGTCCCAGCCCTTCATTGATAGTACAGGGAGCAACTGCATACTCCTAGTTGTACAAGACACGAGTGAGGTCAAGCGTTTAGAAGAAAAAACACTGCAATCTCAAAAAATGGAAGCATTAGGTCATTTAACTGGCGGTATCGGTCATGACTTTAATAATTTGCTACTTATTATCCAAGGCAATTTACGCCTTTTAGAGGAGGACTTAGTCTCCGAGAACGACACTGAGAAGCTAGAGTTATTAAGCGATGCATTATCAGCCACAACTGATGGAGCTCAATTAACAGCTAGGCTGTTGAGCTTTGCTCGCAAGCAAGCCTTAAAAGCTGAAAACTGTGATATCAATGCACTATGTGAAAATTTTCTACGTATGATTGAACGCGCCCTTGGCGGTGAAACAAATGTAGAACTAAAGTTAAACGGCAACAATAATACGGTCATTGTCGATAGCGCGCAGCTACAAAACGCACTGCTTAATCTAGCGCTCAATGCAAGAGACGCCATGCCTAACGGGGGAACGGTTCAGCTCGAGGTGTCAAACACCATCATTGATGAACGCAAGGCATTACAATATTCACCCGAGCCAGCGATGGGGGACTATGTGCTTATAAGTGTAAGTGACACGGGAACAGGTATTTCGAAAACCTTACAAAGTAAAGTCTTCGATCCATTTTTCACGACTAAACAAGCTGGGCAAGGTACGGGCATGGGCTTAAGTATGGTGTATAGCTTTGCCCAACAATCTCATGGTAGTGTATGTATTAAAAGCACACTAGGGGTAGGTACAACAATCGGTCTACTGATTCCCCATACCAAGCAAGTACGAAAGCCAAGCAGCCCAACAAATAGCACACGAAACATGCCTAGGGGGCAGGAGCATATACTGATTGTCGAAGACGAAGATAGGGTTAGAAAATTCACGAGCAACTGCTTAAATAGTTTAGGTTATACCACCACCTCAGTAGATAACGCTGACGCAGCTCATGAATTACTGTCACAAACACAGCATGGCTTTCACGCACTATTTTGTGACATGATTATGCCAGGCAACCTTAGCGGGCCACAGTTAGCACAGTGGGCCAAAAACAATAGGCCCGAATTGAGTACTTTAATGACGACAGGGTATTGCGATTCATCTCACACTAACGAGAAAGATTCTGAGTTTGAGGTGATTTATAAGCCCTATAGTAAAAAAGAGCTTGCCGTAAGTTTGCGCAACGCCCTAGATAACGGCTAATTGGACGAAGTCAATTGAATAGCAATTTGATGATCATCACCCTGGTGCTTCGTCACTGAATAACGCCTTTCAAAAAATTGTAACTCCCTGTTTGCTGACCAAGTAATCAGAGCACTGCTAAGCGTCCCATAGGCCGGGCTGCGGATAAACAATGATGACAATAGGCGCTCCATCTGCTCAGTCAGCCCAGTACTTGGTAGCTCGCTAGTAGGCGCCTGTTCTGCATTTGATAAAAAATCAAACACATCTGGGGGGGATATACTCATACTGTCTTTAAGCATATGCGCAAATGCCGCCTTGCCTGCCACAACCTTAGGCCACGGTGTATCTAATAGGGCATTACTCAAACCATATATACCCGCAGATAAAAATGTTAACTGATCTGTCACATTGGAATAATGAGCCACACTACCCTGCCCATTACCCAGCAATAGATTAAAACCTTCGTAACACCTGTTGTCGCTTCGCACTGCGTGTATATATTCATCAATAGTCGCAGACTGCTGCAAGTAGTCTTTGACCAAGTCCCCACGAGTATGAGGAGATTCCACCCTATGCTCAGGGTTTCGGTAGTTCGTTAGTGCCGCCCAACGCCCTTGTTTATCCGCAGCTAACCAGTGACCGCCTTGCTGTAGGTCTCGGCCGCCAACAATATCCCCCCAATCTTGCAATACGGCTGTTTTTCGCTGATAAAATTCGTCTCTATTACCCGCAATAATTAATGGGTAATCGGGGTGGCTGTCAATGGCGATAAAAAGTGTACACATTGTTAAATATTATTGAGCTCATGTATTTTTCGTAGAACACATATAAACTGATGCGCTAACAATATCTACTCTAAGGAGCAAAAATGAAGAAATTAATTCCACTAGCCCTAGTATTAACAACGCCTGCATTTGCTGCCGATGAAGCTAAAAAATGGTCTGGCGAAGGCGAATTAGGTTATACGATGACCTCAAGCGCGGCGGGCACTGAAGGTGAGTCACTATTAGGAAAGCTCGGCATTAACTACAAAAATGCGGCTTGGGGTAATGAATTTAAGCTGGAGCAAATCAAAGGCAGCACGACGGATGTTAATGGCGACAAGACTGATTCTGCTGACCGTTCTACGCTAACCAACAAGGTTACTTACGACTTCAATGCTGATTTTTTCTCTTGGGCTGCAGGTAAATATGAAGACGACGAGTTCAGCGACTACCACTACATTCAAAACCTCACCGCAGGTATTGGTTGGCACGTTATTAAGAACGATACGACTCTTCTTGACTTAGAAGCTGGAGCAGGTTCACAGCGACTCACATTGCGAAATACCGGCGACACAGAAAGCGGTGTTGCCTTTCGTTTCCTCGAAAAATTCAGCCACAAATTGAATGAAAACACCGACTTCACTCAATCTTTACTCGCTGAAGGTAATGACGATAATATCCAAACGACATTGGACCTAGGCCTGAAAGTCGCCATGAGTAAAGCCGTGGCTTTAAAACTCAGTCATCAAGTGAAGCACAATTCTGAGGTGGAACCTGGCACTAGCAACTACGATCGCATATCCTCAGTTGCCGTTGTTTACGGCTTCTAAGTTAATAACGCCAAACCATTCAAAGGCCGCTATTATGCGGCCTTTTTTGTAGCTCCTAGGCATTCTTATAGCTTTTCAGCATATCCGCATAAACCCTTCACCATACAGTTTGGGTGAATTTATGCTATATTCCGCGCCCAATTCTACGATTTACGCCCTTTTAGGCTGAACAACAGGTGCACCGAACATGTCTGGATTAGTAAAACCCCACGGTAGTGATGACTTAGTTACACTTTTAGTTGAGAACTCTGAGTACGCAGCAGAAAAAGCCCGCGCAGAATCTTTACCTAAAGTAGAAATCAGCTCGCGTGAGTTTGGCGATCTAATCATGCTCGGCATAGGTGGCTTCACCCCACTAACCGGCTTTATGAACAAGACCGACTGGGAAGGCGTATGTGTCAACATGCATATGCAAAACGGCTTGTTTTGGCCCATCCCAATCACCCTGTCAACAGACCTACATACCGCAAGCAGCCTAGAGTTAAACAGTGATGTCGCTCTGACCGTAGATGGGGAAGCCGTAGGTATACTGACGCTAGATGAAAAGTACACCATCGATAAAGAATGGGAATGTGACCACGTTTACAAGACCACGGACCTAGAGCACCCAGGTGTGAAAATGGTCATGGAGCAAGGCGAAGTTAACCTAGCAGGAGCCGTAAAAGTATTATCACAAGGTGGCTTCCCGAAGAAGTTTAGCGGCCTTTACATGACACCTGCAGAAACCCGCGCCGAATTTGAAAAGCGTGGCTGGAGCAATATTGCGGCTTTCCAGACTCGCAACCCCTTACACCGCTCCCACGAATACCTCGTGAAGATTGCCATTGAGCTATGCGACGGCGTGATGATTCACTCTCTTCTAGGTAATCTAAAGCCCGGCGACATCCCTGCAGAAGTACGTGCCGAAGCCATTGGTCAGTTAGTTGAGAACTACTTTGTCGACAACACCGTACTCCAGTCGGGCTATCCACTGGATATGCGCTATGCGGGTCCTCGCGAAGCCTTGCTACACGCCGTATTTCGTCAGAACTATGGCTGTAACTGGTTAATCGTTGGGCGTGATCACGCAGGCGTTGGCGACTACTATGGCCCGTTTGATGCCCATGACATTTTCGACGGCCTTCCAGAAAATGCTATTTTGACTAAGCCTATGAAGATCGACTGGACTTTCTGGTGCAATAAATGCGGTGGCATGGCGTCTATGAAGACCTGCCCACATGAAGCGGCTGATCGCATGTTGTTGTCTGGCTCTAAGCTGCGCAAGCTACTCTCAGAAGGCGACGAAGTACCTGATAACTTTAGCCGCCCAGAAGTCCTTGCCGTTTTGCGCAAACACTATGAAGGCATCGCCGAAGAAGACAAGGTCGAAGTAAAGCTGCAAGGCGCTTCGGCGAAGTAGACAACAATGTCATCCTGACCGGAACGTTAGCGTAGTGGAAGGATCTAGCTCACCGATAATTTAGTGAATAAGATCCTTCGGCTCCACTTCGTTTCGCTCAGGATGACAGCTTTTTAGTGTATGCGGATAGACTGGAAACACGTCGTTTCTAGCCTATCCGCATCTACATATAGCGGTAAACTTTTAAATTAAGCGAATGTGTTATGTACAAGTATAACGAAACTGATAAAACCATTATCAATGAGCGCGTTGAACAATATCGCGACCAAACCCAGCGCCACCTAGCCGGCAATCTTCCCGAGGAAGAGTTCCGCCCCGTGCGCTTGCAAAACGGCCTCTACGTGCAGCGCTTTGCACCCATGCTACGTGTTGCCATTCCTTACGGCCTGCTCTCTTCTACGCAGCTGCGTATGCTAGGCAGTATTGCCGAAAAGTATGATCGCAGCTATGCGCATATTTCTACGCGCCAGAATATTCAGTACAACTGGCCCGAGCTAGACACCGTGCCTGACATCTTGGCCGATCTCGCTTCGGTAGAGATGCACGCCGTGCAAACCAGCGGCAACTGTATTCGCAACACCACTACGGACGCGCTCGCAGGCACCAGCCCCGACGAGCTAGAAGATCCTCGCCCTTATTGCGAAATCATCCGCCAGTGGTCTACCTTTCACCCTGAGTTTGCCTATCTGCCACGCAAGTTTAAAATTGCCGTGAATGGTGCAACCTCCGACCGTGCTGCAGTGAAGCTGCACGACGTGGGCTTGTACTTGGTACAGAACGATGCAGGGGAAACAGGTTTTGCGGTATACGTCGGCGGCGGCATGGGGCGTACACCGTTGGTATCACAGTGCATTCAAGAGTTCCTGCCCAAGGAACATATGCTTTCCTACATTGAAGCGATTCTGCGTGTCTATAACCTGCAAGGCAACCGCGACAACAAGTACAAGGCGCGTATTAAAATCCTAGTGAAGTCCCTAGGCATTGATAAGCTACGCGAGCTAGTCGACGCCGAATGGACGCACATCAAAGACTCAGCGCTAAAAGTTACGTCAGAGTCTATTGCGGCTATGCAGGAGTTTTTCCCTCTGCCTGCTTATACAGCCGATGCCGCAGCACAATCAACATTAAGCGAGCAAAAAGCTGGCAATGTAGAATTCAGCCGCTGGGTATTGAACAACACCCGCAAGCACAAGCAAGCAGGCTACCGCTCTGCTTACATCTCACTGGCCCACGCAGATCGTGCTCCGGGCGATGTGACCACTGCCGAGATGATGGGCGTCGCCGACTTGGCCGACCAGTACAGCTTTGGCGAAATTCGCACCACTCATGACCAAAACATGGTGCTGGCCGATGTCAAAGAAGCAGACCTGTTCGCTCTATGGGAGAAGCTAGGCGAACTTGACTTGGCACGTGCCAATATAGGCCTGCTGACTGACATGATCTGCTGCCCAGGCTGGGAATTCTGCGCCTTGGCCGACGCCAAGACCATCCCCTTAGCCGAGAAGATCAACAAATACTTTGACGACGTAGACTATGAGCACGATGTGGGCGATCTACAGATCAAAATGTCGGGTTGTATGAACGCCTGCGGCCACCACCACATTGGCCACATCGGCATCATGGGTCGCGAGCGTAAAGGCGTAGAATCCTACACCATTCAAATCGGCGGCTCTTCTGCAGAAGACGCGATGGTCGGCAAGGTCATCGGTCCTTCTTTTGAAGAGGACGATGTTGCCCCCGCGATCAAGCGAATCCTAGATTTCTACATTGAGCAGCGCAACGAGGAAGAAAGCTTCCTAGACGTTTACAAGCGCATTGGTATCAAGCCATTCAAGGAGGCGACTTATGTCTAAGCAAATGATCAAAAACCAGCAGGTAGTGGCCAATAGCTTTAGCCATGTTGGCCTTGAGGGAGAGATCCCTGCCGGTGACATCATCGTACCCTACTCGCGCTTTCTAGCCGAGCAAGAGCAACTAGCCAGCCACGACGGCCAAGTAGCGGTGTCGGTGAACGGCAACGATTACGACATCTACGCCATAGGCACAGAGCTTGCCAAGCAAGCCATAGTGGCCCTAGAGTTCCCTGCCTTCGTGGATGGACGTTGCTATAGCTTTGCCCGCCTATTGCGCGAGCGCTTCGGCTTCACCGGTGAGCTGCGCGCCTATGGCAACGTACTGCGTGACCAGGCTTTCTATATGCACCGCTGCGGCATAGACGCCTATGAAGTAGAAGAGGGCAAAGATCTAGACGTATTCCTAGAAGGTTTCAAAGACTTTAGCGTTAGCTACCAGCCTATTCCTAGGGCTATTTAGTTAGCACTCTAGCCGTTCTATACGGATAGGTTTTTCCAGCCTATCCGTATTACTTCTCCGGCAACTCCACCCCAGCAAACAACTCATCTATCGCCGCCA
>CAZBWS010000030.1:21011-26399 GCA_964495705.1 uncultured Gammaproteobacteria bacterium | reverse complement strand
CCCAAGCTGCTCAGCAGCTGCGTGCTTACCGAGCCAGGTAATCTAAGGGAAAAAACAAACAAATACGGTAGCCACCATCGGTGTTCCAGATATATTTTGTTGAATGCCCTTTTTACGTTGTTGCGCCATTTGTACATGGCGATAACAATTGGCAAAAGTTATCCAGATCGCTAGAACCCACATTACAATTGCAATCACCCAGGCCATATTCACCACAATATGTCAGCAGCCGCAGAAACGTAAACGAAGTCGACGAGAAAATAATGCATTAAAAGGCATCTATATTTAATAGCACAAAGGCTTGTTTAGCGCTATGCAGATAAGCTATTGACGGGGTACCTTATAAAAACGATTTTCGTAATCTAAGCTTAGCTCGCCCTCTTCAAGCACATCAAAGTCAGTCGTCACAGTGACATCCAGGCCTTCGGAAGGACTTAGCGCATTATCAACATCCTCTGTATTTGCGTTATCACTCATCTCTGGTTCAGTGGTATAAGAACATGTAACAGGCTCATCAGCCACCAAGTAAGTCTCGATAACACGATAAACAGTTGGTTCTTCAACTTCATCGTTTTCAGGCGGCTTTGAAGCCGGAACAATATTACCCTGCTCGTCAAAAGCCAGTACTAACTGAGCATCCAAAGTGCAATCTACGTATTCCGTTTCCACATTCGTATAAGTAAATACTTGAGCCTCTTCTCCGCTGGCGGTTAAGTAGGGGGCAACAGAGGTGGGCAATATGCCACTAAAAGAAAAGCGTTCTAAATAAGGTTCTTTAAAACCTGAAAATGCTGCAGCCGAAGATGTAGACAGGTTAGGGAGTACGCTAGGTAGCGGGTGATCTCCTGTACACTCAGGTGGCACAAAGGGGATGCCATCTACACCATCCAATGTGGGGCATACTTCTCCCATTAAACGTAGCCCATCTAAAAAAACGTCCGAATCATCCAACGCACCACTTACAAATACAGGCACCACATCATCAGGTAAAACATCTCCAATACATTCAACCGCTTTATCAATCGTAACTGTCAAACAATCGCACTGGGGAGAAATAGTGTGAAATTCACTGCTTAATATATTGTTCTCCACTTCTACGACATTTACCAAGCAGGCACTTTCCCATTCCACTTCCAATTGTGCATCGGCCAAGCCTAAAATCTGAAATACAATATCTATAAAAGGATCTGAACTTAAAGCTGTTAATGCCGCTTGATAAGCTTCAAAGTTACGCTTATCCGTCTGTAACTGCTCACCCGTATTCCCTACAAAACGTGCAAACTTATCTGGCGGCGGTGTCTTTCCACTTCCACAGGCAACTAGGGACAATGCCAACAAAACCATCCATAAATACTTCATTCCAATTCCTAAACTGACTATCTAATAATACGCGGCATTCTATCACAGCCGACCCCAGCCACTTGTTTAAAGTGGCTATACTAGAAAACCGTTAAGCCACGTGCCTCCAGCCCCCAAAAAGGCTATAATTCCTGCCCTTTTTCCGCCTATACATGCAGATACCGTAATGGACAAGACTTACACCCCCGACGCAATCGAAAAACGCTGGTACAACAACTGGGAAGATCAAGGCTATTTTGCCGCTGACCCAGCTGATAGTGGTGAGTCTTACTGCATTATGCTGCCGCCGCCAAATGTGACTGGCACCCTGCATATGGGGCACGCTTTCCAGCAGACGATTATGGATGCGCTGACTCGCTATTACCGCATGCGCGGTGATAATGCGCTGTGGCAGCCAGGCACGGACCATGCGGGCATTGCGACGCAGATGGTCGTCGAACGCCAACTCAATGCCGACGGTAAAACCCGCCACGATTTAGGCCGTGGGCCTTTCTTAGAAAAAGTGTGGGAATGGAAGGAACAGTCGGGTAATACTATTACCCAGCAAATGCGTCGCATGGGCACCTCCCCCGACTGGTCTCGCGAGCGCTTTACGATGGACGACGGACTTAGCGATGCGGTACAGGAAAGTTTTGTTCAGCTGTACGAGCAGGGCTTACTATATCGTGGCAAGCGCTTAGTGAACTGGGACCCAAAACTACACACGGCTATCTCTGACTTGGAAGTTGAGAACAAGGACGAAAAGGGCTCGATGTGGAATTTCCGCTATCCACTCGCGGACGGGGAAACCACCGCAGAAGGCAATAACTATGTAGTTGTGGCAACCACTCGTCCCGAGACCATGCTGGGCGATAGTGCAGTAGCCGTACACCCCGAAGATGAGCGTTACAAAGCACTGATCGGCAAGTTCATCGACCTGCCGATTGTAGGTCGTCGCATTCCTATCGTGGCCGACGACTATGTGGATATGGAGTTTGGTACAGGCTGTGTAAAGACCACCCCTGCACACGACTTCAATGACTACGAGATCGGCAAGCGCCACAGCCTACCTCTGATTAATATTTTTACCGTCGATGCCGCGGTGCGCGAATGCGCCCAAGCCTTTAATATCGACGGAAGTATCAATAGCGACATTGATACTTCCCTGCCCGCTAGTTATCACGGCGTCGATCGCTTTGCCGCTCGCAAGCAAGTCGTCGCAGACCTAGACGCTCTAGGCCTATTAGTTAGTATCGACGACCACGCACTAAAAGCCCCTTACGGCGACCGCTCTGGGGTTGTTATCGAGCCGTTACTGACAGATCAATGGTTTGTTAAAGCAGCGCCGCTTGCCAAGCCAGCCATTGAAGCCGTAGAAGATGGGCGCATTAAATTTGTACCTAAACAATATGAGAATATGTATTTCTCTTGGATGCGCGACATTCAAGACTGGTGCATCTCTCGCCAGCTGTGGTGGGGCCATCGCATTCCCGCTTGGTATGACGAGAATGGCAAGGTTTACGTAGGACGCAATGAAGCGGAAGTGCGCAGCAACAACAACTTGGGCGACAACGTTGTTCTTAATCAAGATGAAGATGTACTCGACACCTGGTTCTCCTCTGCTCTGTGGCCCTTCAGTACCTTGGGCTGGCCAAACAATACCGACGCATTGAAGAAGTGGTACCCGACGAGCTCATTAGTGACAGGTTTTGATATTATTTTCTTCTGGGTGGCACGCATGGTCATGATGGGCATGCACTTTATGGATGGCCAAGTACCCTTCAAAGACATTTACATCACGGGCTTAGTGCGCGATGAAAACGGCGACAAAATGTCGAAGTCCAAGGGTAATGTACTAGACCCCATCGACTTGATAGACGGCATTGAGCTGGAAGACTTAGTAGCTAAGCGCACCGGCGGTTTAATGCAGCCCAAAATGGCAGCAAAAATTGAAAAGAGCACGCGCAAATCTTTCCCCGACGGCATATCCGCATACGGTACCGATGCACTGCGCTTCACTCTGGCTTCTCTGGCTTCTACGGGCCGCGACATCAAGTTCGACCTAAACCGCATGGAAGGCTATCGCAACTTCTGTAACAAGCTGTGGAATGCCTCTCGCTATGTATTGATGAATGTAGATGGGCAAGACACGGGTACAGATGACAACTCCGAAGTTGAGCTATCCCTAGCGGACCGCTGGATCATCTCTCGCCTGCAGACGCTGGAATCGGAAGTTGCCCGCTATATGGAAGACTATCGCTTCGATTTAGCCTCTAAGGAAATCTACGAATTCGTCTGGAACGAGTATTGCAGCTGGTATATCGAACTATCTAAGCCCGTACTCAGTTCTGATGATTCTAGTGAAGCACAAAAGCGTGGTACACGTCGCACCCTAGTGCGTGTACTAGAAGCCCTGTTGCGCGTTGCTCACCCGATTATGCCCTTTATCACCGAAGAAGTTTGGCAGCAGGTGAAGGCCCCAGCAGGCGTAAGCGGCGACAGCATTATGATGCAGCCCTACCCACAGGCTGACGAGAGCAAGGTTGATGCGGATGCTGTTGCCGAGCTGGAGTGGGTAAAAGAATTCATCCTCGGTGTGCGCCAGATTCGCGGCGAGATGGATATTGCACCGAGTAAGCCACTAGCTGTGTTTGTGCAAGACGCCAGCGACGATGATCAAGCTCGCTTGAGCAATAACAACACCTTTGTTCAGCAGCTGGCTCGCTTGGAATCCATCGAAGTATTAAGCGGTGAAGCACCTGAGGCAGCAACAGCCCTGGTCGGCAAGATGAAAATTCTTATTCCGCTCGCCGGCCTAATCGACAAAGATGCGGAGCTTGCGCGCCTAAACAAAGAACTCGACAAGCTAGACAAAGAGCAGAAACGTCTCAGCGGCAAGCTTAGCAATGCAGGCTTTGTCGACAAGGCACCAGAAGTCGTCGTCGCCAAAGAGCGTGAAAAACTAGCGGGTTATGAAAGCAAGATTGCAGACCTCAAAGCACAGCAAGAAAAGATCAGTGCGTTGTAATGGCTAATATTCAAGAACAGTTAATTCAAGAGCACGCCTCTTTAATCGTGGAAGTTGTAGAAGCCTGTGACAACGAAGCCAAGACAAACCAGCTACTCGAAGACTTAAAAGTCGCCGAGCAAAATGGCTGGGGCAAGCTCTGCCAAGCTATCCGCATGATCCTAGACGGTGCCCGTGAACGCGAGGAACTCGGCGATATGGACGTGGAAGACGAGGCGATTGCCCAAGCCATGCTTATTGGCATCGCCGATCCGTCCACCCTGCCCCAGCCGGACGAAAATGCCAACCCCATGCTCGCCCCAGAAGGGTTAGCAGGCATTATCGCCGCAGCTGCGACTGGTGAGGAAAACGCCCTACAAATGCTTGCGCGTATGGATACAGATTTAGCTGAATCCCCTGTGCCCGAACTACAACAGTTTGGCCAAACACTGCGTCGCCTACTCAATGGTGAACGCAATGCGGATAGCCTAAGCACGGGCTTAGATGAACGCACCAGCGGCTTGATTAACGCGGTGTTAGAAGAATTGAATAAGCTGGGCGTATAAGCGCCCACATCTTTAAAGAGGACAATAATATGTTTGATGTAAACGAATACTTTGACGGTAAAGTAAAATCTATCGGTGGCTTTAAGGCGGACCAAGCTGGATCAGAACTGCCCGCAACCATTGGCGTAATGAAGCAAGGCGATTACGAGTTTGGTACAGCGGCGAAAGAGTACATGACTGTCGTTAGCGGCAGCCTAACGGCCAAGCTGCCTGGCAGCAGCGAATGGGTCACTTACGCTACAGGAGAAACCTTTGAAGTGCCTGGCGATAGTAAATTTCAAGTAAAGGCCGACGTAGATAGCGCCTACCTTTGTAGGTACGCCTAGCGATATATATTACATCCCTGCAAATAAAAAAGGCTGCCTATTGGCAGCCTTTTTTATTACAACCGAGAAAAACTGATTAAGCTTTCTTAGCTGCTGCCTTCTTAGCCGCTTTCTTTTTGGCGACTGGCTTCTTTGCAGGTGCTTTTTTAGC
>CAZBWS010000030.1:7439-20911 GCA_964495705.1 uncultured Gammaproteobacteria bacterium | reverse complement strand
TGCTTTTTTAGCGACTGCTTTCTTAGCAGGTGCTTTTTTAGCTGCTGCTTTCTTAGCTGCTGGCTTCTTCTTTGCAGCAGGCTTCTTCTTAGCTTGCTTCTTCTGTAGCTTAGCCGCTTGCTTCTCTAGCTCTTTCTTAGCCTTTTCGATAGCCTTAGCTAGCTTTTCGCGCTCTTTCAAAGCTGGAACAGCAGAATCTAGCTGATCTTTAACGTCGTTTAACTTGCCGCGAACTTCATTCAAGCTACCACGGGCTTCCTCTAGCTTAGTCTTAGCTGTTGCCAGTGCATCTTCAGCGCTTTTAGAAGCCTTGTTGCGTAAAGTATCTTGATACTTACTAGCTTTAGTGCGGTAAGTTGCGACCTGCTTCTTGTACTTGTCAGCTTCTTTCTTCAGCTTAGCCTGCTGCTTCTTCAAGTCAGCTACCACTTTTTCTGCTTCAGATTTGAAAGATTTTACAGACTTTTGAAAAGCCGCTTCAGAGTCTTTAAGTACTTTTTGGATCGTTGCCATCATTTAGATTCCCTAATTAAAAGTGTTTGTCAAAATGTTAATACTGTGGCGGATTTTTCACTAGTTTACTAGAGCAATCAATCTAGTCGCCTTACAGCTAATTTAACAGCAGCCAAAGCCATTGTTGAAAAAATAATCCGTACAACTTTACCACCTTATTATTTTTAAAAATGTAAGCTTACGTTCTTAAAAATTGCGGCATCTTTCAGATCACTATCAAATGATTTAAGCTCTGGAACACTTTATAACATGAATATAAATAACTACCCAAATTTTGAGCCATAAATTAATCTGGGTTAAGCAAGGCATAGGTAAGTAAATGAGCGCATTAAAAGATAAAACGATTTTTATTTCTGGTGGCACACGCGGTATTGGGGAGGCAATTGTTTTAAAGGCAGCGCGTGATGGAGCCAATATTATTATTGCTGCTAAAACCGCAGAACCTCACCCTCAGTTACCGGGCACAATTCATAGCGTTGCTAAAGCCGTTGAGACAGCCGGTGGAAAAGCGCTGCCTATACAATTAGATATTCGAGATGACGCGGCCGTCAAAGCGGCGGTAGACGAAGGTGCCAAGCATTTTGGTGGCATTGATATCTGCATCAACAATGCAAGCGCCATTAACTTAGGCGGTGTGCGACATACCGATATGAAACGCTTTGATTTGATGCATCAAGTAAATGTGCGTGGTACTTACGCTGTATCACAAGCCTGTTTGCCTCATCTAATGAAGTCTAAAAACCCACATATTCTTACCCTGTCTCCTCCCCTCAACTTAGATCCAATTTGGTTTAAAGACTTTGGTCCTTATACAATGAGCAAATACGGCATGAGCCTATGCATGCTCACTCTGGCTGAAGAAATGCGCAAAAAAGGCGTCGCGGCTAACGCCTTGTGGCCCAAAACTATTATTGCAACGGCAGCCATCATGGGCGTACCCGGTGTAGATATCAATACCGCGCGCAAGCCTGAAATTATGGCCGATGCGGCCCATGCAATACTCACCCGTGACAGTAAGCAATGTACGGCGAACTTCTTTATTGATGAAGATGTATTGAAAGAAACCGGTATAAGTGATTTTGATCCGTACGCCGTAAAACCTGGCAACGAGCTTTTCCCTGATTTATTCCTAAGTTAATGCGAATGCGGGTAGCTACTGCTTTAAACTATCCGCATATAAACCTTAGAATGGCGGACTGCCATGGAATTCTTTGGGTGGTGCTGCACGCCTAACTTTGTTCGACCGCTTAGAAAACACACCTCTCCACCAATCACGCATACGATGCCATTTATTGCGTGGCGCACTGCCCGTATCCCAAATATCACGGTGAGAAATAACCCGTCCATAGCCATCAAACTTAATTCTGCTTAACCCCGTCACCACAACATTACCTGACTTTTCACTATTGCGTATAAATTTCCAGTATACGAAGCCATGCTGCCCTGTCACTGAAAAGTCTCGTACAATCAGCTTGGGGGATTCACAGCGATGCAATAGCTCAGTAAATATAGCCTTTATCTTATCGGGTCCATTAACATCATGTAGCGGGCTAGAGTAGCGTACTCGGTAGTGATAAAACGAGGGGAATAGATCAAAATTATCGGCATCCAAGCGCTCAAAAAACTGACAGTAATGTGCCAAATTTTTGTCCATAGAGTGGGCATTGAGTTGAGTGATCTTGTCACGTTTGCTATCTAGGGATACTACTTTCATACATCGCCTCCTAAGCACCTCCTTCTAGACTAGACGCTAAATTAGACCTTGTTAAGCAGATTGCGCCTCAAGCCAACTAAGTGGCGCCAAAAGAAAAGGCCTACCCGATTACTCGGGCAGGCCTTGTTAAGCTCTACTAAGGGCAATACCTATAGCTTATCAGCTTCCTCAGCCAAGTAAGAAGCAACACCTGTTGGTGTAGCGTCCATACCCTTATCACCTTTATTCCAGCCAGCTGGGCAAACTTCACCGTGCTCTTCAGTAAACTGCAGTGCGTCAACTAGGCGGATCAACTCATCCATATTGCGACCTAATGGAAGATCGTTAACTGTCTGATGGCGAACCTGGCCTTCTTTATCAATGATAAATGTTCCACGGAATGCAACACCCGCTTCTGGGTGCTCAACGTCATAGGCTTTACAGATATCATGCTTAACATCAGCAACCATGGTGTATTTAACTTGGCCAATACCGCCATCATTGATAGGCGTATTACGCCATGCATTATGGCTAAACTGTGAGTCGATAGACACAGCAATGACCTCAACACCGCGTTCGTTAAGCTCGGCTGTACGCTTATCTAGAGCGATTAGCTCTGAAGGGCATACAAACGTGAAATCAAGTGGGTAGAATACGATAGCGGCATATTTGCCCTTCGTCTCTTCAGCAAAGTTATAAGTATCGACAATTTCGCCGTTGCCTAGTACAGCAGCAGCTGTGAAATCCGGTGCAGGGCGTCCAACTAATACAGACATGGTATTTCTCCTAATAAATAAATGAAAAAGCCAATAAGAATGGCAAACAATAAAAGTGCGGGAAGTATAAGCAGCTTAGCGCTGTTGTCTAGAGGGGGGGATCTATCGGGCTAATAGATGCAGTCTATATACTAGACTGCACGCGCAAATATGACTTACTTTAAAGGGATAATCTCTATATCAAAGGGGTCATCCTTCGCTGCAAATATATTATCAAGAATTTTAGTTTCGCGATCTTCGATCTGCAAAATAAACTCTCCGGCGTCGCCCATATGCTTAAAACCCTCATAGCCACGCTCTAGGAAGTCTTGTAAATCCCCTAGGCCTAGCATGTGTGCAGGCTTACTCATCATCTTGAGTGCACCGGATATATAGGGGAATTTCACATAGCGATTGACCGCTTTACCCACTTCGATGATCAATTTGATTTGATGCTCACGCTGCGCTCTATTATCACAGCGGCGGTAGGCCTCACCATAAGCCGCAGGGGTAATCTCATCAATTAAACCTAGCTCCTTTAATGCCTCCGCCAAGCGATCATCCAGCTCCATAGATAGAGCATTAACCTCCATCACCAGAGCTAGAGTCCCCACCATACCCGCAGGCATGACCCGAGACATGACTGGAAATACTTTTTTAGCCTCTAGGTCACGCTGACTAAAATCTTTTGGCGCATACATATCTTCTTTAAAGAAGCTCATCGGAGGGTTGTAACGATCCGTTGCAAACATATCCGCATAGGTTCGCAACATGCGCTGGGACTGCCATTTGGCCAACTTTAAAACATCTTTCTCTAAATCTGGATTAGTTTTGCGCTTTTGGTGATCTTTTAACACCTTATCCAGCTGAGCGTAAAGTTGTTGCGAATTTTGCTGCTTAACTTCTTTTCTAGAGCTCATAAGCTACCTGTGTTATCTGGGCCTTAAGACCTAGAGGATCAATGAGTATGGCGTATATAAACTGATACAAAAGCGAGTTATTTAAGCTTGCCTTCTAAACGCTCTAATGAGCGCTCTAACTCATCGATACGGCGGTTCAGTTTTGTCACTTGCTCATTCGTTATCAAACCAATATTTTGTATAGCCTGGCTAACCCCGTCTTGAACAGCTCCTTCAATCTTATCGATAGACACATGGGCTTTACCTCGTACGGCCGTGACTGTTTCCTGCGCGACCTTTTTCACTTCTTCTACACGGTCCTCAGCCGTGCGCAACTGTTGTTTAACCACACCTTTGGTCTTTGATTCAATATCTTGTCCCTGCTTCACTAGGGCATCAAATATTTTCGTCGTATCTTCCTGCTGCTTCGCCAACGCCCCTAAACCTGCCTGTAGAACATTATTTGCAGAATCTTGTATTTTTTTAGTCAAGTCCGTATCAGATATAGATTTAGCGCGACTTTTGATGTCATCAAAGGTGTTATTCATTTTATTTCCACAGTACGAGTTAGGTGAATTTTTTTAGTATTCTAGGCAGGCTAATTAGAATAAACATACTAAACACCACGATATTTGCACGGTAGTTTAAATGCGCTAATTATTCACACATTTACTCTAGACCCCAGCTGTATTCTGTCTCAAAATAGCGCACCTGCTGAAGAGATCAACTATGAGCCACATCCACATTAATCGTGAACACCCCTTTGGGATTGAAGAAGCACGCGAGCGTGTTGAAGTACTGCGAGGCAAACTCAAATCAAAACTCGGCGTGCAGTCTCAGTGGCAAGAGGATGAATTGATATTCAAAGGCAGCGGAGCGACTGGAAAAATAACGGTGACAGAAAGAGATATTGATGTCATCGTTAAACTGGGACTTTTGATGGGGGCTTTAGCGCCTACAATAAAAGAAAGTATAGCTAAAGGTCTGGATGAGGCTATAAACTCACAACCGAAGTAACAACACCCTCAAAAAGCAAGTACCTATCATCTCTGGCGTCAGATATAGCCTGTCGTCGTGTAAGCCACTCCACACAAATTCAAACACCGTTTAAATCAGCCAGTTAATCCTAATGCGCCAGACAGTCCTTATGCGACCATAGCTGTCGTTGGTATTTACTTTTGCATGCAGAAGGTCTAGCTTCTGTAACACACAAACAATAAAACAAAGGATTTAAATATGGCTTATTTCGTTACTGGCGCCACAGGCTTCATCGGCAAACGTTTGGTTAAAAAACTACTCGATGACAAAAAGGGCACTATCTATGTATTGACTCGCAGTTCATCCAAGAAAAAAATGGCGCAGCAAATCAACAGCTGGGGAGCAGAAAAGCGTGTCATTCCAGTAACGGGAGACTTAGGCAAGAAAAACCTAGGCCTCAATCGTAAAAGCTTGGCTGACCTACAAGGTAAAGTGAAGCATTTTTACCACCTAGCGGCAATTTATGACCTCAGTGCCAGCGCTGAATCCCAGCAAATCGCTAATATTGACGGTACTCGTAACGCAATTAGTTTGGCTACTGAATTAGGCGCTGGCTGCTTCCACCACACTAGTTCAATTGCCGCTGCAGGCGCCTATAAAGGTGTCTTCCGCGAAGATATGTTTGATGAAGCCGAGGGCTTAGAGCACCCCTATTTCCGCACCAAACATGAGTCTGAAGGCATTGTGCGCAAGGAGTGTAGTATACCTTTTAGAATTTACCGCCCAGGTGTTGTCGTAGGTGACTCTAAGACTGGCGAGATGGACAAAATCGACGGCCCCTACTACTTATTCAAGTTATTGCAGAAAATGCGCACTAACTTGCCTCAGTGGATGCCCATGCTAGGGGTTGAAGGTGGGCGCTGGAATATTGTACCCGTCGACTATGTCGTCGATGCAATGACCTACCTATCTCATGAAAAGGGCTTAAACGGTCAGTGTTTCCACCTAACTGAGCCCGAGCCAAGACGCATCGGCGAAGTTATGAATATTTTTGCAGCTGCCGCCCATGCGCCGCAAATGACCATGCGCGTAGATGCTAAGATGTTTTCTTTTATCCCATCATACGTAGTCTCCGGTATTACCTCAATGCCACCAGTAAAGCGTATTTTAGATACGGTCAGTCAAGACTTAGGTATGCCTAAAGACATTCTAAGCTTTGTAAACCACCCCACTCGATTCGATAACCGTGAAACGCAAAAAGCACTAAAAGGTTCAGGTATCACTCCACCAGACCTTAAGGATTATGCTTGGCGTCTATGGGATTACTGGGAGCGCAACCTTGATCCGGACCTGTTTATAGATCGCAGCCTCAGTGGCCGCTTAGATGGTAAAGTAGTGATGATCACCGGTGCTTCTTCGGGTATCGGTGAAGCAACGGCCTTCAAACTTGCAGAAGCTGGCGGCAAAATAGTTATTGTTGCCCGTGGTGCGGATAAGTTAGAAGCGACTGCAGCTAAAATGCGTAAGCTTGGTGGCGAAGCGCATATCTATACTTGCGACGTTGCCGATATGGAAGACTGTGATCGCTTGGTAGCTGAAGTCACTAAAGACCTAGGCGCAGTCGATATCCTGATCAACAATGCAGGGCGCTCCATTCGACGCTCTGTGGCGCTGTCTTACGATCGTTTCCACGATTTTGAGCGCACCATGCAGTTAAACTATTTTGGTTGCTTACGCCTTACTCTTGGCTTCCTACCTAATATGGTTAAGAAGCGCGGCGGCCATGTAATTAACATCTCTTCCATCGGAGTGCTTAGCTATTCACCTCGCTTCTCGGCCTATGTGGCTTCCAAGGCCGCTTTAGATGCCTTTAGTCAATGTGCTGCATCCGAGTACTCTAGTGACAACATTAGCTTTACGACGATCAATATGCCTTTAGTGCGCACGCCGATGATTGCACCCACGAAGATGTATAAAAATGTGCCCACTTACAGCCCTGAAGAAGCCGCTGACATGGTGGCTGACGCCATTATCCGACGTCCAAAGCGTATAGCCACACGACTAGGCACAGCCTCTTCGGTCATGCACTCGCTAGCACCGAAGATGACAGAGGTGGTACTCAATACGGCGTTCAACCTCTTCCCAGATTCAGCCGCAGCTCGCGGAGAAGCGGGGGATGCACCCGATGTATCTGCCGAGCAAATGGCCTTCTCTCAGCTTACTAAGGGTATTCACTGGTAGGCGCTTCCCTTCCAGCAAGCACTGCCTTGCTGGCACTCCTCACTTTTTAAGCTATCCGCATTCAATGCGGATAGCTTAAAAGCCCTTTTAATTCATATGTCCTAGTATGAATATTCTAAATTAACTCTCTATTATCCCTCGCATAGAAAGATTATGGACTAGGAAATATAGATGAACTCAACTAAGAAAAAAATCAAGTCAACTGCCAGAGACATTCAAGAGTCAGCCAATCAGATATGGCTTGCGGGTTTAGGCGCTTTCTCTAATGCACAGGAAGAAAGTGAAAAGGTCTTTGAGTCTCTCGTAAAACAGGGACAAGAGTTCGAAAACAAAACATCAAACAATGTACGCAAGCAAATTAAAGTAGCCGAAGGTCGCGTACAAAGCATTCGCAACCGTGCAAATAGCTCCGTTGAAAAACTAGAGTTAGTATTTGAAGAGCGTGTTCAACAAGTGCTTGCGAAATTGGGTGTGCCCAGCCAAAACGATCTAGAAGTACTAAACCAAAAAATTGAAGAATTGCGCGCTGACCTTCCAGAAAAGAAGAAGCGTCTAAGGTAGACCCTAGCTTGCAAGTGCCTTTATACCATCCCCCCGGACTAGGTACTTGCGGGCCAGGTTCTCATAAAAAAACCAGCTTCAGCTGGTTTTTTTATGCCTCAGAAAACTGAGTCTTAAAGTCAACTCCCGCCCAAGTAAACACGGCTTAGTGACTGTAGCATACCGCGCTCCTGCTCACGTAAATATGGAGCTACTAATGCCATGATTTGATAAACACCATAGCTCAAGTCTTTAGCATCTAAATCTGCATCAGCTGTTTTGCGCATCGCATTTTGAAAATTCAGCCAATACGTAGCCGTTAAAGCAATATTCTTAGACAAGGCATCTATTTCAAACTCAGATGCCTGCATGGCTCCTCTAGTTACCAAGCCATTGCAAATATTTTCAGCGGCGGCTATCTTCTTCTGTAAAATCCGAGCATAGCGCTTTTTGACCTTGTCACTTTTAGATAAAATATGGTCCAAATCCCGGTAAAAAAAACGATACTCCCAAATATTTTCAAACAACAACTGTAAGAACAGCCACATGTTTTCCAACTTTATATCTTGGTTTTCCGTTGTTTTTAGGGATTCTAAAACTGCAACTTCAAAACGCTCATACAAACAAACCAAAATATCTTCTTTATTACGATAGTGGTAATAAAGATTACCTGGGCTAATATCCATTTCGTCAGCGATATGATTAGTCGTTACACTAGGTTCACCGTGCTGATTAAATAACATCAAGCTAGTTTGTAAGATACGTTCTTTAGTTTTCATAGACCAAATTTTCAGCAAAAGGGCCACGCAATGCGTGGCCTTCTAACTAAGCCTTTTTCTCAGCAGCTTGCTTAGCTCCATAAAAGGCTCTTGCGAGTGCCGGTAATACAAAGATAGCACCCAACATATTAACCACAAACATAAAGGTCAAAAGAATACCCATATCTGCTTGGAATTTAAGCGGTGAGAATATCCACGTTGCAACACCAATACCGAGAGTTATGCCTGTAAATACAACGCCGTTACCTGTGATAGCTAGGGTACGCAGATAAGCTTCCTGTAACTCCATTCCCTTTTTCATATACTCTTGGAAGCGGCTAAATATATAGATGCCATAGTCGACACCGATACCTACACCCAGAGCAACTACTGGCAATGTATTTACCTTCAAACCTATCTCCAACCATGTCATTAAGGCATAGGCCAACAAAGAAACTAAAGATAGTGGAATAATAATACACAGTGTTCCACGTATTGAACGGAAAGTAATTAGACACATCACAATAACGGCAGTGAATACGTAAAGTAACATATTAAACTGAGCGGCACCCACCTCTTCATTAGTCGCAGCCATCACACCGACATTACCTGTTGCCAGCTTAAACTGTAGATCACCTTTGCCGTGTTCTGTATTGTAGGCTTTTACTTTGTCTACAATATGAGTGATTGTGTCCGCTTTATGGTCCTTAGTGAACAGGTACACTGGCATGACACTACAGTCTTTATTCAGTAACCCCGTACTAGTTTCTATACGACCAACGGCTTGGTTCATTACAAATGTATTGCGCGGCAGCTCACGCCACTTCATATAACCTTCGTTCCAAGCGGCGTTAATAATTTTAGCGTATTGGGGTAAATCAGACACCGATTGGACACCCTCAACATTCGCCATATGCCAAGCAAAGCGGTCAACTGCAACCATCTTGTCATAGTGACTACACGCTTCCGGTACTGTCTCAATAATGACAGACAGAACATCAACGCCAATTGAGAATTTTTTGGTGATCACATCGGTGTCTATATTGTACTGTGAGTCTGCTCGTAGCTCCGGCACACCTCTATGTAAATCGCCAATTTTAACGTCCTTGCCCTGCCAATAGCCCAAACCAAATAGACCGACTGTCATTATAACGATGACCATAGCGACACCTGGAGAGGCAACTTTTGAGACTGTAACCCAAACTTTACTCATTTTATCTGAGCGTTTTTTGAGCTTAGCTCGATAAGCATCATCTACTTTTAGGAAAGACATCATCACTGGCAGTAAAATAAGGTTAGTAAAGATGATGACTGCAACACCCAAACTAGCTGTAATAGCCATTTCTTGAATAATGCCAATATTAATCAGTAATATTGTTATGAAGCCGATGGTGTCGCTAGCAAGAGCAATCAACCCAGGAACCGCTAATAAGCGAAAACTTTTCCGTGAAGCCTCAAACATATCTGAGCCTCGAAAAACTTCCGCACCCATAGCTGATATCATCTGCACACCGTGACTCACGCCAATTGCGAAGACTAGAAACGGTACCAATATAGACATGGGGTCTATACCAAAACCCGCCAATGGCAAAATGCCTAGCTGCCAAATAACCGCAATAAGAGAACAAACTAAGGGGACGACCGTTACCGCCAGAGACTGTGAGTACAGGTAAACTAGAAATGCGGTAATAAAGAAAGCAACAACAAAGAAAAGAACAACCTTGCCTGCACCTTCAGTGATATCACCAATAACTTTCGTGAAACCAATAATACGTATATCATAATTATCAGGATTAAACGCGATACCTTTTGCAGACAGCTTGGATTTTATTTCTAGTAAAATAGACTCTGCATCAAGATACTTAGCCACATCTACCTGGTTAACTTTCTCTTGCGTTGCTGGGTCAACCTCTAATACTTCAGCAGCCACCGCCGCACCCGTAAAATCACTAGCTACTAAGCGCCCAACAATGTTTGCTTTAAGTACATTTAAACGTATCTGCTCAATACTCTTTCCTGGATTTTTGGCATCATAATTCGGAGGGATAACATTACCCGCAGCGATACCATCTTCAGTAATCTCAGTAAAGCGAACATTAGGTGTATAAATAGATTTAACTTTCGATTTTTCTATACCTGGCATTGCATAAACAATGTCCGTCAATGTATCAAAAGCACTCAAAAACTCTGCTGTATACATACTCCCCGGTGTTTCATCCTTTGCTAGCAAAGAAATTAACACCCTATTTCCACCACCAAACTGCTCGCGATGCTTAAGGAATGTTTGCATGTACTCATGCTTAAGCGGTAACAACTTCTCGAAACCCGCTTTTACTTCTAGCTGTGTAGCAGATGCAGCCATCAAAACAGTAATAATAGAAAAAACAACTAATACTAATTTTCTATTAGAGAATATAAACCCATCAACACCTTGAATTATTTTTGATAACACAAGTAACTCCTTAATTTAGCTGAGCTAAAGATAATTTACGTATACCCATTTCACCGACCAGTAAAGCGCCGCCATCTTGAGTAGGAACAACACTGGAGATAGACTTACGGTTATCTAAATTCTTTTGTTGAAATGTATGCCCACCCGTTTTGCTAATCAGCATAACGCCTTCATTACCAACAATTATAATGGTTCCATCCTTTAATACAGCACCGCCATTAAGCGTCGCAGTTGTAGCTATATCAAGCGAAACCCACGAATCACCCGCATCATCGGATCTAAATACATTACCCTGTAAGCCATACATCAAAACAGAGTCACCCACTAAGGGTAAAACACCAAAAAATGAGCCTTCATAAGCAGTGTACATCCGCTGCCAGCTCATGCCTCTATCGATTGATTTATAAGCTGCACCCGCCTCGGCCGCTAAATACAATGTACCCAATTGAGATTCTGCAACGGCATTCAAATGAAAGTCATCAGGCTCACCACCCTCCGAGCTTATATCAAGCTCTTTCCATGTTTGCCCGCCATCTACTGATTTCAATACATAACCATAAGCACCGTAGGCATAGCCTATTCTGGCATCATCGTCAAAACGTACTGATAACAATGGTTTTTCTTGTTCAGGAGCGAAGTACACTCGGTCCCAATTCAAACCACCATCTGTTGTTCGTACAATAATCGCGTCATGGCCCACGGCCCAGCCATTATTTTTATCGCTAAAATAAACTGACGTTAAAGCCACTCTACTGGGTACTTTTGCTTGAGCCCAACTATCTCCGTCATCTTTAGATATTAGAATATGACCTCGAGAGCCCACAACAACCAATTTGTCATCTATGGCGGTGCCTCCTAATAAGAGACTTTTATCGGCAAGCTTGGCTTTGACAGAATATTCGAGCTGGGTTTGCTCGGCACCAACCGCTAAAGACGGCAATGACGCGCAGGTAAAAGCAACCCCAAGCCCAGTGATTAATAGATTAACACCGTGCTTAATGTTCATGATCGTTCCTGATTTTTTAATTTGTAAACTGCCTGAAGACTAGACAGCTAAAACTAGAGCAGCTAGAAGAACCTAGCTGCTCCATTTACCAATACTATCGACGCCCTTCTCTGCGTAACGAACTAGGCTTGTAGTCCGAAGAACTGCGATCTAAGCCAAACTCATAAGTTTTATCTTCTTCGTTATTCATTCCTAATGTTAAATAACGACCAGATTGCAGGTCAATATGCTCTTCAACCGTCGTCCACGTTGTAGGAATTTCATAGTAAGACAGAATGTGTCCATTTGAAATACGCCACAGCTGGTCACGGTTATCATAGATGTCGACAGTAGCGATCTGCCACGAGTCTTCATCAAGATAGAATGTACGACGCTTATAAATATGGCGCTTACCTTCTTTTAATACTGAGTCGACTTTCCAAACACGGTGCAACTCGTAACGCACTAGCTCTGGGTTGATATGCAGTGGAGTAAGTACGTCAGCATACTTGACTGTATCACTGTGTATTTTATACGAGTTATAAGCAATAAACTTTTCTTCCCGGCCTTTTAACTCCCAATTGTAGCGCTCAGGACTACCGTTAAACATGTCAAACTGATCCGAAGTTGCTAGCCCATCTGATGCCTCACGAGGGTTATCAAAAGCGACATTAGGCGCACGACGCACTCGGCGCTGCCCAGGGTTATAAACCCAAGCCTTACGGTTTTCTCTCTCTTGATCTAATGTCTCATGCACTAGTAAAATACCACCCGCCAAACGGGCAGGAGAAGTCACTCTCTGCTTAAAGTAGATAATAATATTGTCTAAATCTTCTTCTTCAATACCAGGGTCAGAAAAAATAGGGTAGAACTCATCTTGGAATTTAACGAGGTTATAGTCACCCGAACGGGTAACCGCTGCTTGAACCACATCTCGGCTAGCAGAGCCCGTACCGCGATAGCGTAATATATGATTCCAAATGGCCTCTAGGCCTGACTTTGGAATAGGAAAAGGAATTCCTGCCCAATTAACATTTTTTGTCACGCCATTACCAGACGGTACTAACTCTGCTGTTACTGCAGCTTCGCGTGTTGCTTCATAAATGCGATCAGGATATGCCGCACTACGTCGCGTAGGGTATACATTCATATAAAATGTATCTGGGTATAACTCAAACATCTTCTTATAGCCTTCAGACAACTTAGCCTCATACTGCTTATAGTTTTGCGCAGTAATCTTAAATAGCATCTTGTCATTAGCATAGGGGTCAGGGTGGTGCTGGCCTGACTTAAAGCCTTTAGGCGCAGAGCGAATACCGCCCGTCCAAGGAGGAATCGTACCATCCTTGTTACCCGCTTTAATAGCACCAATAGGGGTCAATTGCTTACCCAGTTTATTGGCTTCTTCTTCAGTAATTAGTGCGTGTGCACCAAAGCTTGCCGTTGTTAATACAGTGGCGGCTGCAAACGATAAAATTGATTTTTTAATCATTACTAACATATCCCCTAATTAGAATGAGTATTTAGCATTAAGTGCAATAAAGTCGCGGTCATTACTTAAGTTCAAGTCGCCCGCGCCATAGAAAGTTGTATAAGCGATGCCGCCCTCCCACTGGTTCTGATAATCAAAGTCTAAACCTAAAGTTGCGGCCTTACGA
>CAZBWS010000030.1:0-7339 GCA_964495705.1 uncultured Gammaproteobacteria bacterium | reverse complement strand
ACAATAGGTAGACGGCTATGATAGTTCACAAAATAAAAGCCAAACTCCGTATCATTCAAATTAGGAGCATATACTCGATAGGCAAAACCAAACTGACCTTCATCGTCTGCGTTTCGATCAGGGGCACGAGTTACAACAAAGTTTCCGCCATTATTAACATCTGGAGATTCGCCAAAACGTAGCAAGACACCATGCTCAAAGCCGCCCTCACCACCGAAGTCATTGGTACTGAAGAAGGAACCTCTAGGGTCAATCCTAAACTCACGCTGAGTAAGCTGATAGAAAGCTTCTAAAGACGTGTTCTCGGTTAATTCGATATTACCTGATATCAAGCCGACAGGAATCAAGGCTTCTTTTAATTCTGCCCCTGGCACACGCAACTTGGAAACGTCAAAGGGGTTGATGGTATTAATACTGTTTTGAATAAAGGTTGACTCCCCCCAACTCAATACCTGATTACCGAGTTTCCAACCACCTAAGCGGTCACCTAGTTCAAAGCCGCCATATACAAAAGCGTCAAATATTTCTATACGCTTTCCTGATAAGTCTTCGGCATCATCGGTGAAGTTGACTTTTTGGGGAGTAGTACCTGTAGGGCGAGTTGCCACGCGATTATTGGCGATCACGTCGTCGTAAAGGGCGTTAATACGAAAGAAAGCGCCGTAATCACCACCTCGGTTAATATCAATATCAGTACTTACCTTAAAGGCATTACTAAACACATCGCCATCTTCAAAATTAAGGTTACCGTCATCGCCGTTTACCGAAAAAGCGTTGCCGCCATTGGCTAATCCAATAATATCCTTATCTTGGCTTTCAACACGCACGCCGAGACCATAAGACAACGTAGTATCGACACTACCACTCCAGCCGTTTTTCTCAAATTGAAATGCATGTGCTGGTGAACTAAATACAACTGCAGTAGCTGCAGCCAGTGACGTAACTTTAAAAGTACGTGCAATTGCTGGCGCAAGCGTTTGGGCCTTTTTCATGATCCCCCCCAGGGTGGTGTGATACCAAGTTATTAAGTTATTTCCTTGCCATAGAGCAAAAGCTCTACAACTTATATTTGCTTTATACCTCAGTGCTTATTCTAAAAGCAAGGTTGAAAGTGAACTCTTGTATCGGTTTAAGACAAATCAACAAGTAATTACAAATCATTTGCCAAAAAGACACATTTTTCAAGCATTTAGTGAGAAGCTGTCACTTCACAAATAAAGACAGAGAACTCACCCCCAAAAAAACAAACGAACGTTTAAAAATGGGCTTTATTGCGCTTTTCGACGCACCTCGTACACATTGGGGATCTGCGCCAAACGATCGACAACTAAACTTAACTGCTCAACGTCTTTAAGCTCCAAGGTTAAATCCATAATAGCTGTTTGCTGCTCTCTATCAGAGCGTGTATTAATCGCATTTAGGTGCACCTGCTCCTTGGACAAAGCAGCAGTGATATCTCTGAGTAAACCTTCTCTATCAAAAGCCTGTAAATACAATTGAGCCTCAGCTGTCTCGCAGGGTTCAGCCCCCCATTGCACGGGAATAAGGCGCTCCACCTCATCTACCGATAGATTTTTAATATTGCGGCAATTTTGGCGGTGTACACTGACTCCTCTGCCCCGGGTAATAAAGCCAATGATGGCGTCGCCGCGCAATGGCTGGCAACAAGCCGCAGAGTGGCATAACAAATTACCCACGCCCAATACTTGTATATCACCAGATTCGGGAGCCTGCCGCCTGCGACCCTGTAACAAGGGCTTTTCTATAGGTTTTTTCAGCTGACTAATAGCTGACAGTATCTGCTTGCTATTGATGTTATTGCGACCAATTGCTGCCAGCATTTCCTCAACGCTACTCGCCCCAAAATGCGCTGCATAATCAGCATCGCTAATACCTCTGCCGTTGTAACGATTCAATTCGCGTTCAAAAATGTAGCCGCCATCCTCGACATGTTGATGATAATCCAGCTTGTTAAACCAACCGCGTATCTTCGCGCGAACATGGCTAGAGTGAACATAACCTAGCTTTTCATTGAACCACTCTCGGGTCGGCGCCGCTTCTTTAGCTGTAATGATTTCCAGCCTATCCGCATCCTGCAAGCGTGTATTTAACGGAACAATCCGGCCGTTAACCTTAGCACCTCGACAACGGTGCCCCACTTCCGTATGGATACTATAGGCAAAATCTAATGCTGTAGCACCGCTAGGCAAGTCCACTACTTCGCCTTTGGGAGTAAACACATAAACCCTAGAATTTTCTTGCGCAGATGAAAACTGCGACAACAACTCCTCATCGCTTGCACCCACTTCCAGTGTTTTTCGCAATAACGCTATACTTCCCTGCAAATACTCGTCTGACTTCAATTCGGCTTCTTTATAGCGCCAGTGCGCGGCAACACCTGACTCCGCCAGTTCATGCATGCCCTGCGTGCGGATTTGTACTTCTACCGCCTTTTTCTCAGGGCCTATAATGACACTGTGTAAAGACTGATAGCCATTAGGTTTGGGCTTAGCAATATAATCGTCAAACTCTGTCGCAACATGCGGCCAACGTCCATGCACGAAGCCTAGCACCGCATAGCACTGCGCCAAGTTCTGTACGATGACCCGCACAGCACGCACATCGAATAGCTCGTCAAAGCCCACTCCCTTGCTACGCATTTTCTTGGCAATACTATAAATATGTTTAGGGCGACCTGCGACTTGCGCTACAAGTCCTTCGCTTTCTAGCATCTCACTTAAGCTGCTCACAAAATTCTGCAGGTATTTTTCACGATCTTGACGACGCTCCTCCAAGTTATTAGCTATTTGTTTGTAGCTATGCGGCTCTAAAAAACGAAAGCTAAAATCTTCCAGCTCCCACTTGAGTTGTCCTAGCCCTAAACGATTTGCCAATGGCGCATAAATATCAAGCGTTTCCTGGGCAAGACGTTGACGCTGAAGGTCCGGCTCTTGCGCTAATTTACGCATTCGTTCAACGCGGTAGGCTAGCTTAATCAAAATGGCACGCACATCCGTTGACGCTTGCAAAACTAGACGCCGTATACTCTCCGCCTGCTCAGGCACGGACATACAAAACTGATCCGCATAACTAAAGGAGTGTAGCCAGCGCACACTTTTAACTAACTCAGCAACAGTGTCGCCATACTGATCCGCTATCACCTCACCAGTAAAAATCTCGCACATACGGGAGTCGCTCAACAGAGCCGCTATACAACTAGCCTCATCCATACCCAGCTGGCGCAGCACTGACATAACCGCTAAGCCACTGGGCAATATGCCGCCCTGCTCATCCAGCGCTTTTTTACTTTGCTCAACTAGAGAAAGAAATGCAGGCCTCTCCTCTAAAGTAAAGTAATCTTTTACTTCGGCCAAACTGAGAACCGTAAAGTCGGGGGTATCGAATTGCACACAGAGCCCTCATAGCGTGTAAAATAAAATCTGATCGCGAGCGGTCATCTTAACAATTTATAGTGACTCTGATTGTGATTCCAAGCTATGTTTGAATATTCCTTACGCATTTTTGATATTGTTTTCCCTATCTTCGCGATTGTTGCTTTGGGCTATGCCTATGGAAAAATAAAGCACAGTAATATGGATGCCGTGAACCATATGATCATGGATGTCTTTGTTCCTGCCCTCGTATTTGCCAAACTTGCCAATAGCGATTTCAATCTCGGCGAATACATCCCACTCGCCCTAGGCAGCGTCATCATCATGCTGGGTTCTGGCTTAGTGCTATGGCCCATCGTCAAATACAGTAGCGTACAAAGTAAAACCTTTATACCACCGATGATGTTTTCCAATGCCGCTAACATTGGCCTTCCCCTACAAGTTCTAGCCTTTGGGGAACAGGCACTCCCCGCTGCGGTTATTTTATTGCTAACGTTCAACCTACTGCATTTTTCCCTGGGTATTTATATTCTCGACCACCGCAGCCATTGGCTAGATACCTTTAAGCAACCCGTCATTCTCGCTGGCATAGCGGCAATCATCTTCAAACTACTTGACCTGCAATTACCCAGCTCTGCCTCAACCCCATTAGATATGTTAGGCAACGTCTGTGTGCCCCTGATGCTGTTCTCACTGGGCATGCGCCTGACTACTGCTCAATTCAGTGATTTAAAGCTAGGACTCATTGCCGGCATCACCGCCCCCGTGCTCGGCATGAGCATCGCGCTGGTCGTGACTGTCTGTATTGCCATGCCCAGTGCGCACATCGGCAACCTACTGCTCTTTGCCGCACTTCCTCCTGCTATCATGAACTTTTTAATGGCTGAGAAATTCAATCAAGAGCCCGAAAAAGTCGCTTCCATTGTCATGATCGGCAACATACTCGCAATTATTACCCTGCCTTTGGCACTCGCTTACGTGTTACCACGCTTTGGTTAATTGCCCCATCGCCACCTCACTGTGTCATATGACACACACTTCAAAAGCCAAACAAGCATAATAGCGCGCAGTCAATACACAACAGGAATTATCCATGCGTTATTCAATTGCCGTCGCCGCCCTAATGGGTCTAAGCACTGCCGCACAAGCAGACAATCTTTCACGCCCTGATGCCCACGCCCCCATTGGTGTAATGGGCGATCACACCCATAACAAGGGTGAGGTTATGCTTTCTTATCGCTATATGGACATGGAGATGGACGGTAATCGTACAGGTAATAACCGCGTTGGCAGACAGGATGTTTTTGCGGGTGGTTTTGCTGTAGCCCCCTTAGATATGGATATGAGAATGCACATGCTGGGCGCGATGTATGCCCCTAGCGACAAACTAACGTTAATGGCGATGGTTCCTGTGACTGAGCTTTCGATGGACCACCAGGTTGGCAATGGAATGATGATTCCCGCTATGCTTCGCAACCAAAAATTTACTACCGAAGCTTCTGGCCTAGGCGATATAAAGCTAGGCGGTCTTTACAATATCTCAAAACAGAACGGCAGCAATTTAATTGCCAACGTCACTTTAAGCGTTCCAACCGGGTCTATTGATGAAGAAGACGTTGTCCCCTTTAGCATGGGCAATAACGTCCAACTGCCTTACCCCATGCAAATAGGGTCAGGTACTTACGACTTAATCCCCGGATTAACCTATACACAGTTGCAAGAAAGCTTCTCTTGGGGTGCGCAAGCCAAAGCCACTATTCGACTAGGCGACAACGACAACGGTTATACCCTAGGTGATCGCTTTGCATTAACTAGCTGGATAGCTACGCCGGTCAATAACAACATAAGTTTTTCTGCGCGTATTAGCCACGATAATTGGCAGGATATAGACGGTAGTGACGCCTCTATAACAACTCCAAATGGCGATCCGAGCACATTCATACCCACAGCCAATACAGAGTTACGTGCAGGTAAGCGCACAGACCTAGGCCTGGGTGTTAATTTTGTCTTCTCTGGCAAAGGCACTACGAATCATCGTATCGCCTTAGAAATCAGCCAACCTGTCCACCAAGACTTAGATGGCCCTCAACTAGAGACCGATCAGATCTTAACCGTAGGTTATCAAATAGCGCTGTAAGCCCTGCTTATACCGCAATAAAAAAGCCCCTCATTGAGGGGCTTTTTTATTGCGGTATAATCCATCAAAGCAATTGGTATTTGCGCAAGCGGTAATTCAAAGTATCCCTAGAGATACCCAACAAACGCGCAGCATGGCTTTTGTTGCCCTTGGCCTGCTGTAAAGCGCCTTTAATCAACGACACTTCTTTGCCAACCAAATCCATAGCTCCTAAGCGTATTGGCTGACTAGCTTGAGTCACCTCTATAGGCAAATTGCTAGGCGCAATGATTTGCCCTGGCAATAACGCACTCAAGCGGGCACAAAGATTTTTCAGTTCACGCACATTACCTGGCCAACGATAACGCTGCAATACTGCAAGCGCGGCGGCCGAAAAACGTATTGCTGGCACACTGAACTCTTCAGCATACTCAAGACTAAAGTCGCGCAGCAATACCTTTATATCCTTTTGTCGTTCGGCAAGTGTTGGTAGCAAAACGGGCACTACATTCAGGCGGTAATAAAGGTCGCTACGGAAGCTGCCTGCAGCAATCATTTGTAGCATATCCGCATTACTCGCTGCCAATATGCGCACATCCACAGAATTTAGCTGGCCAGAAGTTTGCACTTCGCCCTGTTCAATAAAACGCAGTAAAGCGCCTTGAATCTCTAAGGGTAATTCTTGCACCTCATCTAGGAGTAACGTGCCGCCAGCGGCTGACTGCAAATACCCCTGATTATCAGTACTGCCAAACAGCTGCGCCAAACTATTCTGTGGACACAAAGCCGCACAATTAATCGCCACAAACGACTGACTTGCTCGAGGGCTAGCAAGATGGATTTGCTCCGCCAACAAGCCTTTTCCCGTACCCGTAGCGCCCTGTAACAAAACAGGAACATCCAGAGCCGCAATCATACCCAAGCTATCGAGCAAACTGCGCATTTGCGAGGATTGTTGAGCTACGTTTGAAAAGTTGTTTGGCATATTAGTGCTTATGATCCATATGCCCTTGCATAGGCATAATCTCGTCTTCGCTCTGCAGCTGCATGTGCTGAGAGTGGTCATGGGGCGTGAATTTTACTGAAATCAAGGCCATAAAACAAATCAACAACCCAGCAATGCGCCGAAAACGCGGTGAACGCGCTAACTTCAACAAAGGTTGAATCATCAAGCCCGTGGCTAACATGACCGGCAAGGTACCCAAGCCAAAATAAGCCATCATCAACACAGGGTTGGCTGCCGCTGTTTGTGATGCCGAGTACAATAACGCCATATAGACCAAACCACAGGGCATCCAGCCCCACACAGCACCGTAAGCCAGCGCCTGAGCCTGGGATTTAACCGGTAGCAGCTTGCGTGCAACAGGCTCTAGCTTACGCCACAAGGGGCGTCCTATGGACTCCATACGCTTGAAATCAGGGAACCAACCCGCTAAATGCAAGCCTGCACCCAACATTACCGCTGCGCCCAACAGGCGCAATACTAAATGCCCCTTTTGCAAGTACACAGAATCGGGCAGCAAAGACTCCAGCAACCACAGCAATGCCCCCGCCGAAGCATAGCTCAACACTCGTCCTAGATTATAAGCCGCCACAAAACTAAAAAAACGCCAACGATTTTTGCGCACTTCAGCAGGTGTACTTAAACCCAGCGCGCCCATAATGCCGCCGCACATTCCAATACAATGAAATGAGCTAACTAAACCCAAGGTAAGTAAAGCAATATAAGGAGAAAGTGCCACGGAATAAAACACCGAAAAATGAATGCGGATAGTTTAGCAGAAGCGGTTTTTTTGCGGGCATAAAAAAGGCGGCCGGATGGCCGCCTTTT
>CAZBWS010000029.1:11073-26507 GCA_964495705.1 uncultured Gammaproteobacteria bacterium | reverse complement strand
AAATTAATACTGCCTTAAATTGGATTTTCTACCGTTCAAGCCATACAGTGTGTTGGTCTTTTAATAAACACTCGGTTCTCATGAGCAACTACTATCAATTATATGGTTCAGAAGCCTCTTATTTTACAGGTAAGGTACGCTCTTATTTACGTTATAAAGGCATAGCCTATGAAGAGCACCAGGCAACATTAACAGTTTATAAAAATCTTATATTGCCTCGCACGGGGGTACACTATGTCCCCGTATTAATATCCCCAGATGATATTGCTGTGCAAGATACGACCGATATTATTGACTTCTTAGAACAGCGATTTCCTGACAATAGTATTTATCCAGACACGCCATTGCAAAAATTAGTTGCCTTGTTATTTGAGGTATACGCCGACGAATGGTTGATATTGCCTGCTATGCATTACCGCTGGAACTTTAAGCGTGACAATCTAAAATTCATCCTGGAAGAATTTGGCAGCACCGCCTTACCCCACCGCTCTAAATACCTGAAACGTTTAGCCGGCTTGCCACCCGCACTATTTTTCGGAAGCTCTGTGGGTAAAATTGTTGGGGTGACGAATAAAAACATTGCTGCCATAGAAACGTGGACTGAAGAATTTTTTATTCAATTCAACCAACATTTGGAACAACACGACTTTCTCCTAGGCAGTAAACCCAGCATTGGTGACTTTGGTCTAATGGGGCCGTTGTATGCACACTTATACCGAGACCCTTACCCCGGCAAGCTAATGCGGGATATAGCTCCACGTGTAGCGCAATGGGTAGAAAGAATGAATGCGCCAGATATTAACACAGGTGTTTTCTTAGCCAATGACGAAGTACCCGACACGATCTGGCCTATGCTACACAGAATGTTTAGTGAGCAATTTCCTGTTTTACAGGAAACTATAGAACGCGTTGCAAGCTACGCTCAAAGCCATCAACCTAAAAGACAAGTTCCAAGGTTCATTGGCACACATCAAACATGTATTGAAGGCGTACAAGAGAATAGAAAAATCTTCTCCTTCAGCCAATGGATGTTTCAGCGGCCTTTGTTTTTCTACCAATCATTAAGCGCTGAAAATAAAAAAATGATAGATCCATTATTGAAGCAGTGGGGTGGTTACGATGGCATGCAAACACAAATACACTACCCACTAGAGAGGCATAAAAATAAACTTCGAGTTAAATAATTACTATTTAACCTGTTCATTTTCTAAGTGCTCTAAAAGCCCTATATTGCCCTGCTGCTGCGCAAGGCTTTTAACACTATTGCCTCTTTGGTCAAGCTGGGTCAGTGAAGCGCCATTACTGCGCAATTGACTTAACAAATCTTGCTTTCCAAATAAGGCAGCAAACATAGCAGCCGTTTGGCCAGCTTTATTCGCTTGGTTAGGGTCGCAATCTTGCTGCATTAAAGTATGTGCTATTTTCAATTCGCCTTTAAAAATGGCCCCCATTAACGCGGTGTTACCACGTTTGTCTTCTATGCAGGCGCTAGCGCCTTCTGCCAATAAAAAGTCTACCGCTGCACGGCGCCCGTTATAGGCAGATAAGATTAATGCACTATAGCCTTTATGGTCTTGTACATTTAAATCGACCCCTGCCGCTGCAAAGGTTTTTAGTATTTCTGTATTGCCTGCTCTAGCTGCATTGAAAAATTGATTTTGTAGCCATTCAGAATTTGTTTTTTCAGCATCACTACTAGTGCTAACAGCCTGTGACTGAGTAGAAAAGCTCAATAAAAAAATCGTTATTAAAATAATACGTTTAAACATAATATTTTCCTTTAGCCAGCAAAGCCCTACGGGCTTTGCTGAACGCTAAGTTATTGCTCTGATAAGCTTGCAGCTCGGACTTTAACCTTGCTTAAAGGGACTTTTACAGCCTTACTCAAGCGCGTGCCATAATCGGTATCGGCCTTATAAAAATGGCTGAGTATTATCTGCTTCACTTCATCGCTTCTTACCTGAGACAAATCACCAGCAATATTGCCAATTAGGTTTTTGCGTTGCGACTTAGATAGGCTGCGATAAAACTCTCCTGCTTGCTTAAAATTCTGCTGCTTGTGAATCTTCTGCTGCTGAGTATTACCCGCCAGCGATGCTTGCGAATACTTATACTGAGCATCTTCTTTAAGACCATCAACATAACGGCTAGGCTGGTAGTTTACATCGCGGCTGGTTTGGCCAAAATTCATTGCCCCATTTTGATTGTGATTATTCACGGTATTTACAGCGCGGTTAATCGGGAGCTGTTGGTGATTAGGTCCGATGCGATGCATCTGAGTATCAGCATAGCTAAACACACGGCCTTGTAACAAACGGTCTTCCGATGGTTCGATACCAGGGATTAGACGCCCCGGAGCAAAAGCGGATTGCTCAGTGCTTTCAAAGAAGTTATTAGGCATTTTATTCAAGGTCATAGTGCCTAGTTTAGTCTCTTCAATATTGGGCCAAATCTTCGTCGCATCCAAGGGGTTAAAATCAAAGCTGTTCAACTGTTCTGGCTTTAACACTTTTACATACAAATCCCACTTAGGGTGGTCACCCGCATTAATAGAATCATATAAGTCAGCGGTTAGGTGATTAAAGCTTTTAGCTTGAACAGCGGAGGCTTGTTTCGCACTCAAGCTCGCAATGCCTTGCTGGCTCTTCCAGTGAAATTTTACATAGTTAACCTCACCCGCTTTATTAATAAACTTATAAGCGTGAACACCGAAGCCATCCATCTTACGATAACTTTCAGGAGTACCTAGATCGGAATAAACTTGCGTTAGCATATGCGTAGCTTCTGGCACATGACTAAAAAAATCAAAGAAGCGATTAGGGTCTTGCTGGTTATTCACCGGCGAAGGCTTAAGTGAGTGCACCATGTCTGGGAATTTAATCGCGTCGCGTATAAAGAACACAGGCAAGTTATTACCGACCAAGTCCCAGTTACCTTCTTGAGTATAGAACTTAGTGGCAAAACCACGCGGGTCGCGCAAGGTTTCTGGTGAGCCCTTGGAATGCACAACCGTAGAAAAGCGCACAAATACTGGTGTTTCTGTCTTATTGCTTAAAAAACCCGCTCGAGTCAGGTCTGCCGCCTTGCCATTACTGACAAATACACCGTGAGCGCCGGTGCCTCTAGCATGCACTACACGCTCTGGAACGCGTTCACGATCAAAACGCTGCAGCTTTTCAATCAACTGAACATCTTGCAACAGGGCACCGCCCCACTCTCCTGCTGTTTGTGAGTTTTGATTATCCCCGACGGGGGCACCATTATCGCGAGTTAATTGAGCCTGCTCAGCTTGAGCCAAGCTCGCTATACTAACGCTTATAGCGGATGCTATTAATAGACGCTTCATTGTTGTATCTCCTAATATCTGTCGAATGCTTCTTCAGCTAAGATATTAGGGTGAGGCCTATTTTTTTAATAATTAATCTATAAGATAGAAACGATAATTTATTTCTATAGCCCGTCAGCCACTCGATACAACACCGAGTCTGCATAGCCCGTACGCACCGCAATCATGCCCGCCAACATTTTATTAACGTCTTCATCGCCACTGTCGACAATCAATGGACGGCCTTCGAGTGCTTTCAGCTTTGCCTTGGTGGCCACCAAGTGAATACGATCTTTGCCGAGCCGCATTAATAGCTCAGAGCTTAGCTGTTGATTACCCCGGCCAATAATGTGACCTTGACCACCAATAACGGTAATAACTAAGCGCGTATCCACATCTTGCGTGAGCTCTAACAACTGCTGGGCGGTACAGTCACTTGCAACTAACTCGCCGTTTTCTATTACATCTACGCCGAGCAGGGTATTGTCTAAACCTAAATGTTCCATGATCGCTGCAACTGTTCCCCCCGAACCCATAATGTAACGAACGTCATCTAGCATATGATCGGCAAAGTCCGCAGCAATATCCTCCAATACAATGGCTTCTACCTCAACACCCGATTCCTTCGTCCCCTGCAAGTAACGATGCTCTTGAGGGACTTGCAGCTCACCGTAGTGTTTGGCCATAACGCGCCCCTCGCGGAAAGCGTGCTCATCAATGTCACGTACATCCTGCTCGGCTAGGGCAACTAACTCCCCCTTGATCAACAGCGCAACAATTTCACCGGCTGCCTGAGGAGTTACCGCATATACCCCCGAGTGAATTTTAACCCCTGCGGGTATGCCCAACACGGGCGTAGCCGTGCCCACGGCATTACAAATATTGCGTGCAGTGCCGTCGCCGCCAGTAAATAAAATAAGGTCTACCCCTTCAGCTAATAGGGCTTGGGCAGCGCTTTCGGTGTCTGCAGCGGTAGTCTGCCCCGTTTGAATGGCTCCGAGTACGACGGGATCAAACCCCGCTTCTTTAGCCGCATCTTCTCCCATTTCTCCTGGATAAGTAGTTATTTCTACATTTAAGCCTTGGAGTGTTTGTAGCGCTTGCAAAGTGCGTGGCTGGGCCCGTGGTACCGCGCCTAGGCCAAGAGCTTGGTCCATACTAAGAATATCGTCACTGCCTTTTAAGGCAATAGCGCCACCCAAGCCAGCAAGGGGGTTTACAATAAGGCCTAGACGAAACATTAGACGCGGTTTTGTTTGATTAACTCGTAGGCGGCTGTAATTTCCTTAGCCTTCTCTGTTGCCAGTTTAATCATATCCTCGGGCAAGCCTTGGCCTGTGAGTTTATCAGGGTGGTGTTCACTCATAAGCTTGCGATAGGCACGCTTAATTTGCGCATCCGTCATATCCTTGCTGACACCCAAAGCCGTATAGGCTTCTTCTAATGCGGATACACTGGAACTGGCTCGATTTTGATTACCCGCAAAGCCTTGCTGAGACTGCGTGCGGCGCATGATCTCTGCAAAGGCCGCCGCGTTGTAACCTAAACTCTCGGCAATTTCACTCAGTAGGCGCTGCTCCATCGCATCAAACACCCCGTCCGCATGGGCTACGCCCAGTAGAGAAATCAATAACATTTGCTTCAGGTTATGCGTGTGCCCACACACTGCATTAAACTGCTGTAGTTGCGCAGCCATATCAAAATCGGACTTCGCCCCTGCGCGGAACTGTTCAATAGCGTCGCGCTTACGTTCTTCATTCATGCCCAGCTGCGCCATCATCTGCTGTGCATGGGCTATTTCAGATTCAGAGATGTGGCCGTCAGATTTGGCCAGTTTTCCCATTAGACTAAACAGCGTAGTGAGAAAAACTTGTTGACGCTGACCATTCGATAGCGGATTAACAGCACCCGCTCCAAAAGCAACATAGCGGTGAATAGCGCCCGCGACCATATAACCAATAAAAATACCGAGGAAACCCAGCAGCTTCCAACCGATAAACGCGCCCAATAGACGAACTAACATAAACCTTTCTCTTGCAGACATGTAGAAAAATGATCTTTGATAATACCAGAAGCGAAAAAATCTGCTGTCGTGATTTATATGCATATGTAACATTATTAATTAGTACTCCAATTTAATAATGAAAACGCGTGCTTTATACTAAAAAAAAACCTATACGACACCGATTATGAATCTTTACAAAGCTCTGCTACTCACTTTATTCCTCAGTGGTTGTGCTGCCATTGGCGGCTATCAGTTAAATAACCTTTATGGCAAGGAAAAGCCTCGCGAGCGCCTAGTCTCTAATACCTCTGCTGCAGGGATGAACTACCATGAAAACATCAAGCCTATACTCAATGGTCGCTGCGTAGTATGCCACGGCTGTTATGACGCACCATGTCAACTAAAGCTCGACTCCAGCGCAGGTATAGAACGCGGTGCAAGCAAGGACGTGGTTTATAACGGCCAACGTCTACTGGCCAGCAAACCAACTCGTTTATTCGTTGATGCCCACGGCACACAGGCGTGGAGAAATAAAGACTTTTTCCCCGTGCTAAATGAACGCCGTCAGGAAGCACATGCAAACCTCGATAGCAGCTTATTATTTCAAAGCTTAGCGTTAAAATATCAACAAGGGCCTAGCGAGCATACTCTACTGCCTGATGACTACGATGTCTCAATTAAACGCAATAACGAGTGTCCTAGTGTTGAAGAGTTTCCGCGCTTTGCCAAGAAAAACCCCTCCGCAGGTATGCCCTATGGACTACCTGCTCTGCCTACACAAGAATATAAAACACTTACACAATGGTTAAGTCTAGGGGCGGCCTTGCCTGAGCCTCAGGCACTAGACCAAGAGCACCAGCAGCGTGTTTCCAAGTGGGAGCGCTTTCTCAACCAAGATGACAAAAAATCTCAACTGGTCTCGCGCTATATCTACGAGCACTGGTTCTTAGCAAATTTATACTTTGATCAAATTGACAGGCCAGCTGCAAGCACTCCTTACTTTAAGCTAGTACGTTCTTTCACTCCGCCTGGGCAAGCTATTAAGATAGTATCCACACGCCGCCCCTATGGCGACCCACAAGCCGAACGCATCTATTATCGCCTGCAAATAGAGCAGTCGTCGCTAATAACCAAAACCCACTTACCCTACGCCCTAAACCCCGAACGCATGCAGTGGGTAGAAGAGCTATTCTTCAAGCCTAATTACACGGTCACTGAACTGCCCGCTTACAACAAGGATTCCGCACCCAACCCCTTTGTGACCTTCCGCGAGCTACCCGCTCGTTCACGCTACCGCTTTATGCTGGAAGAGTCCGAGCACATTATCATGGGCTTTATAAAAGGCCCTGTGTGCCGAGGGCAAGTTGCCGTCGATGTCATTAATGATCACTTCTGGGTGTTTTTTGTAGAGCCAGACGGTAAAGCTTTACCCATGTTGGATGAGTTCTTGGATGCTCAAAGCAATAGCTTAGTGTTACCGGGACAAGACGGCAGCAATGCCGGCTTACTCGCACACTGGACCAAGTATTCCGGTGCCAATAGAGATTACTTAAACGCCAAGAAAAAAGCCCTCGATGCGGTGCTAGATAAAGACCGTGAATTGAATTTAGATTTGATTTGGAATGGCGATGGTCACAACCCCAACGCGGCACTTACTATTTTCCGCAACTTCGATAATGCGGTTGTCGTTAAAGGCTTAGTTGGCGAAGCGCCCAAAACCGCCTGGGTCATCGACTACCCTCTACTAGAGCGTATTCACTACCTACTAACCGTAGACTTTGATGTATTCGGCAATATTGGCCATCAACTTAACACCCGCTTATATATGGATTTTCTGCGCATTGAAGGGGAGTTTAACTTCCTTACTTTATTGCCTCAGCAAACTCGCTATAAATTACGTAATTACTGGTACCGCAATGCCAGCGAGAAAGTCAAAGAGCACTTATACAGCTGCGAGTCTTATATTGACGACCACGCCCCCGCTATCAATTACAGCACCACAAACCCTAAGCTGGAGCTGTATGACAAACTCAAACAACATATCGCACCTGCACTTAATCACTCCTACGATATAGCATCTGCACCCGCAGACTATCTCGACAGCCTAAACAAGATAGCGTCGGTGCAGGGCATACCGGCCAGCCTACTGCCGGAGTCCACGGTGCTATTAATTAAGGATAAGAAACATGGGCCACAGCTATTTACTGTGCTGGGCAATAAAGCCCATAGCAACATCACCAGCTTGCTCAAAGAGCACAAAAACCGCCTCCCCGAAGAAGACAGTCTCACCGTGGCCTATGGCATTATTGGGGATTACCCTAATGCTTTCTGGTCTATCGACTCAGAGGAGTTAACTGCACTGGCACAGCATATTGGTCAGCTGCAAAGCGAAGACGACTACTTTAAACTGTTAAGCGAATATGGCGTGCGCCGCACCAGCCCCGATTTTTGGGCGCATAGTGATTTACTGCACAAAACTTATCAGCAACAACAGCCTCGCGTGGCTGGCTTGATGGACTACAACCGCATAGAGAATAGATAGTGAAAATATTAGCTGCCGACTGGCAACCCTCAGATGAAACCTTACGCATTCTCAAACTAAATGAACTACCCGAGTCGCATATTGCTGCCAGCGTAGATTTTTTCGTCACTAAATTCGTCAATACCAGTATTGACGATGTGGAAAACTACGACAACTGGGGCACACTCTTTATCATGTTCTCTATCAAAGCCTACCGCAGCATGAACCCCGATGCGCCTATACCTAAAGTTGAAGATTTTCAATAATTCTTCTGTACCCACTCCAGTAATTGTTTATTGGGCAGCCATTGAGTCTCTTGCGCTTTATTGCTCTCACCTTCGTAAGCATAGTAGTAAAGCAACATTTGCGCGCTGGCGATCACCGCATCTTTGAAGCGGTCTGCAGCGAAGGTTTCATATAACTCTGGCTTTACCTTGTACTTCTCACCTTCACACTTGAACTCTTTTTTACCAAAGACATCCTTGCCGCCACAGCCATAATCGGCAAAGCCATTATCAGAAACCTCTTGCGACCAGTAACGCGACCAAGTGCAGCTAACCCCCTGACAATCTGAACCCAATGGCTTACGCAAGCTTTTCAATGTCAATTTTCGGAACTGGCTCAGAAACTCGATGACGTCATCAACTTTTCCACTACTGATCGTCTCACAAATTTTCTGAGTAGAAGGCAGCAAGGCTTGTCCCTTGGCCGCCAATTTTTTCCAGCTATCCAGCCTATCCGCATTAGCAATTCTGGAAGGGTGGAAGATAGGCACTGCATGAGCTGGCACAGCGAGGTCTTGTACATAATGCAGCAGCGCGCCGATGCCTGGTAGGCGCTGCTCAAACGCAGCTTCTTTTTTGATTTGCTCATCTAAGTATTTCACCCAGCGATCAAAGGTAGTTTCTGTGACTAGTTTTCCATACAACCAAGCGCGCTGTTTTTGTGGTGCAGGATCACCACTCCCTGCTAGTGGTGCAGGAAAGTGCCAGAGACGCATTTTTTTGAATACACCGTCCTGACCAAGATTAAGTTCAACCAAGGTATCAAGCTGACTCTCACTGAGTGACATAGGCAGCTCACAGCGCTGCACCAAATCAACGGCCGCTTCAGTAATTTTTTTATGGTTAGTCTTAGAATAAGCAGACGCTTGAAAAGAAAACAGTACAAGTAAAATAATAATACGCATTGGCCAACAATGCAGCATCCATTTACAACATTCAAGCCATTAGCTGAGCCTCTCATCTGAATTGAAATGCAGTGCTTTTATTAGGCGTTACAATAAACCAAACAAAGGAAACGCTATGAACCCCGTCACCGAACTCAACGAAACCCAAGCCCGCGCCATTGCCTGCCTAATGGAAAAGCAGCTCACCACTCCTGAACAATATCCGCTGACCCAAAACAGCCTACTATTGGGGTGCAACCAAAAAACCAACCGCAATCCTGTCATGAACTTAGCGGGCGGCGAGCTGGGGCACGCCCTGAACGAGCTGGAAAGCGAAAGCTGGCTACTCGTTGACTCTGGATCACGGGCGTCGCGCTATGAACACAAAGTGCGTAACAAACTGAACTTGAACCTTGGCGATGAAGGCAAAGCAGAACAAGCAATACTGTGCATGCTGATGCTACGTGGCCCGCAGACTTTAAACGAGTTGGTTACGCGAACGGCAAAAATGATCGACAACGCAGAGCTGATCGCGGACCGTTTAGATTATTTAAGCCAACGCAATACACCCTTAGTGGAATTACAGCCCAAAGCCGCAGGCCAACGTGAAGCACGCTATACGCAGCTAGTTTTTGATGCTGGGGATATTCAGCCTATGGCGTCAACTGTAAATAAAGCTCCAGTGGATACCGCTAGAATAGATCAGTTAGAACTAGAGGTAGCTGAGCTTAAAGCGCAAATGAAGGACTTACTTGAGCAGTTAAGCTGACACATAGGCCACGGCTTCTACTGTGGCCCCGAGCTCAATAATACCTCCTTTAATCACTTTGGCATTGATACCTCCGTGGCCTCGCACCGCGTTATAGCCACCCCTGCCAAAGGTTTCCTCCATACGCGAACAAGGGTGGCACAGCCCCGTATATTCCAATACGGCCGTGCCGATGCGAAACTGTTTGCCCTTGAGGGCGATAAGATTAATTCCAGAGACGGTAATATTGCGACGCAGGTCGGCGGGGTTAACTTCCGTGCGCCCCAGCATTGAGGCAATCGCGGCCAAGTGCTCGTGTTGCAGCAAGGTAACTTGCCGCTTGCCTGCACCACCGGTCTGACCGCGGTAGCGATCTCCCGTTAAGCCCTTGCCAATAACCGCCTCCACTTGTTGAACAACTTGTACCTTTCCACGGCGCTGCGCACGCACGCCAATCCATTGCACGTGGCCCTGCTGGGGTAGTTGGTCCATTAATTCTTTTACTGTAGCCATGAGAAATCATACGCCCCTGACAGCAATTCACGCCGCATGTAGAAAAACCCGCCTCAAAGATTGAGTGTTACGCATCAAAGCGCTAGTGTAAGCGTCTTCCTTCGTGAATCACAACCGTTATCATGCTGAAAAAAATCGCCCTGGCTACCATTTTACTACTCATGTTAAGCCTAAGCGCACTTAACCTTGGCGCACCCGATATATTATTTAAGGGTGTGCAAGACCTCACTCGAGCAGCTGCAGGCTTAGAGCATAAACAAGTCAAGGCCGGCGCCTTCACCTATCATTACTTAGATAACGAAAACACAGACAAACCCGTCATATTAATGGTACACGGCTTCACCGCAAACAAGGACAACTGGGCGCGAATGGCGGTATTTTTAAAGGATGACGCCCACGTAATCGCACTGGACTTACTCGGCCACGGCGACAGTCCACGAGAGATGCAGGCCGACTACAAAATATCTAGCCAAACTAAACGCGTAAAGGCCTTTGCCGACGCATTGGGGCTCAAACAGTTTCATATAGCCGGCAGTTCCATGGGGGGCTATATCGCCGGCATGTATACCGCTATGTACCCAGAGCAAATATTGACTACACACTTATTTGATAATGCGGGGGTATTCATGCCGCATAAATCAGACATGCTCGTCGCTTTAGAAAATAACGAACCCCACCCGCTCATCATTCGCAGTACTGACGATGTAGACCGCTTCTTTGGCTATGTATTTGCACAGCCGCCGTTTATGACCCACTCTATCAAGCAGTATTACGCAGAACAAAGCGCGGTGCATGCGCCGCTATATGAAAAAATATTCAGCAACTTCCACGGCGATGCGTATTACCCCGAGCCACTCGAACCGTTCCTACGCCAAATAAAAACTCCTGTGCAAGTAATCTGGGGCGGCGCAGACCGCGTACTACATAGCTCTAGCATTGACACAATCAAACACGTGCTACCTAGTGTTAGCGTAGAGGTCATGCCTGGCATTGGGCACTTGCCCATGCTAGAAAAGCCCAAGGCCTCAGCCCTACTATTAAAAAACTTTCTATAACCTGAATGCGGATAAGCTGAAACAGCCTATCCGCATCAACTGATAAAGCTCCCATGAAAAAAATTATTGTTGCACTGATTTTCATCCCTATCTTGGCCTTTGCCTGCATTAACCAATTTGCCCCGGCTTGGGTATATGACGCCGCCATGCAAGCGGCTCGCACTGCAGCGGGTATGCAAGCCCACAACATCCAAGTAGGTGAATACAATTATGCTTATTTAGACAGTGGTGAAGATGAGAACAAGCCAACTATCGTATTTGTACATGGCTTTGGTGCAGAAAAGGATAACTGGCCGCGCATGGCCGCTTTTCTTAGTGGCGACTATCGCTTAGTCGCTATCGACCTGCTTGGCCATGGGGAGAGTGATAAACCTAGGAACGTGAGCTATAAAATTTCTGCACAGATGCAACGTTTACACCGTGTAATAGAAGCTATCGGTTTGCCTAGTTTTCATATGATTGGCAGCTCTATGGGTGGACATATTGCCGGCATGTATGCGGCGCGCCTACCAGCCAAGGTACTATCGGTCACCTTGTTAAGTAATGGCGGTATTTTAAGTCCCGTCATCGCAGACGCATGGAAAGCTATGGCTGGCGGAGAACCCAACCCTTTAATTATGCATTCGGTAGACGACGTTGATCGCTTCTTTGATTATGTAATGGTAGAAAAACCCTTTATGACAGCGTCAATCAAAGCGTATTTTGCCAAACTCAGCATGGCCAAGCGAGAGCTGAACGATTATATCTTTGAATTTCTACGCGATGATAATTTTGAAAACTTGGCCCTGGAACTACCTAATATCAGTGCCCCAGTACAGATTATCTGGGGAGAGAATGACCGTATTTTACACGTCTCTAGCATACAAGTAATGGCACCTTTATTAGATAATGAAAAGGTTGTCATTCTGCCAAATACGGGGCATGGCCCGATGATGGAGCGCCCCCAGCAAACAGCCGAGGCGCTGGATAGTTTTATCAAAAGCCTGTAAAGCGAATAGCTTAGAAAGGCACTGCTCGACCAACGAGGGACTCTAGCAACTCCAGCTCGATATCTTCATGGTTTTCCAATGGCGCCTCTCGCAAGGGCTGTCCTTGGCTAACATAGCGTGCCGAGTGATGACTCGCTTTAACCAGCTCACCTGGCTGCGTACCAGTGGACTCCTCTAACTGCACTGCACCATAACAGGTGCAGAAGTAAGTCTCTTCTGGCCGCGCTTCCACGTAAACACCCGTTCCTTGTATACCTGCAGTCGCGGTAGTGGTCGATATGGTTTTCTTGCCTGGGGCAAATACCGCCATCATCGCCCCAGTGAGCAAACGTAGACCGCTGACTAAGCGGTTTTCACTTTGTAATATGAGGCGACTATTGCTGCGCAACATAATCGCGTCTTCACCAACAACAAATACAAGCTTACTATTGCGCCCCGTTTTCACAACATCCCCAGGGCGGATAGCACTGAATCTGTTGGCCTGACGACCATTAATAGAAACCTGCCCTTGCAAGTCACTAATCTGTCGGCTGCCCGCCGCCTGTCCCAAACCTGGCAATGCCGCTAGAGAACCTGTTGCCAAGGCGGAAATAAGAAACTCACGTCTATCTTGCTTATGCTCACACATATTAAACCCTATTACTTGATGCAACCTATGGCTACAGGAATGAAATGAAGTTCACCACAAAACATGAGTGAATACACCTTTTTCACGCGCTTATTCGCATTCTTAAGACCGATTTTTTCTCAACAAGGGAGTATGAGGCTAAAAAGAGCATGTTTCACAATGCCTTTTTGGTTTACACTCATAAAATTAAATCACTGCTATTTGTAACGATTGGAAAAAAAGTATGCTGAAGAAAATCACTGTTGCCATCATTGCCTTGTTCACTCTTGCCAGCGCCAACGCCGGCATGCTGAGTAACCAAGACCGTCATTTAGAAACCCTGCGTGGAACAATTTCTCAGCAACTGGATACACCCGCTTTAATTCAAGCAATGCAGGCTCAAGGTGTTAGCCGCACTGCAGCACAGGCACGCATCCAGCGCCTTAGCCACAGCGAGCTGAGCAACTTAGCAGATCAAATTGATAATGCCCCAGCGGGAGGCAGTTTTGTGACCTTTATTATCATTGGTTTTGCAATTGTTGCCGTCTCTGATTCCCTAGGCTATACAGACCTATTCCCTTTTATCAAAGGCCCTGAATAAGTAAGGCGCCGGCAGCTATGAAGACAGTAAAAAAAGCAGCACTTGTGCTGCTTTTTTGTGCCTTGGCCGCGTGTACTCCCCTACAAACTAAACGCCTTAAACAAAACCCTCCCGAGCCTGCACGGGTATTGCTAGATGTCCCCTTTGTCCCCCAAGACCCCTACTATTGTGGCCCTGCAACGGTCAGCATGTTGCTACAATACCAAGGGTTACAGGCGGAGCAACAAGTCATTGCTAGCTCTATCTATTTACCAGGGCGCAAGGGCACACTGCAATCTGAGTTAAAAGCCTATATACGCCAAGAGGGCTTGATTGCCTACCAAATCCCCAGCACACTGAACGCATTGCTCAAGGAAGTAGAGCTAGGCAATCCTGTGCTTGTTCTGCAAAACTTAGGCTTTACCTGGTGGCCGCGCTGGCACTATGCCGTAGTCGTGGGTTACGACATTCCCGCTGGACAGCTTATTCTACATACGGGGGACCGCCAGCAATATCGTCTCAGCCTAGGGACTTTCGAGCGCACCTGGCGGCGCAGCAATAACTGGGGTATTACCGCGCTCAACCCCAACGATAAAACACTACAAGTCAGCGGCAATGCGGATAGCCTTCTAGAAGCACTCTTTGAGCTCGACAGCACGCAGCAGCGCCCCATCCCCAGCAGCGCCTACTATTCCGTTGCCAAGCATTGGCCCGAAAACAGCTTAGGCTGGTTCAGCTTGGCCAACGCCATCTACCAAGAAGATAGTAGCGCGGCTGGCAGACTATCCGCATTAAAAGGCTTTTTGCGTGCTGCGGAGTTAGAACCCGACCCTGGCTATTACAATAACCTAGCCTACACTGCGGCCGAATTGGGCTGCCACAACCTATACCAAAACAGCTTAGCCTGCGGCCTAGCACTCGCCCCCCAGAACCGTCATTTGAGCGATACAAAAAAACACCCTCCCCAGCCTATATCGACCGATTCACCCATTGATTGCCCTGTTTTGCACTGCAAAGGCGCAACATTACCCAAAAGCCCGTAAAAAAAACGTCATAAAGAGGATTCGCGCTCAGGTTTTTGCTATCATCCGCGCCATAACGCTCTCAACTCAGCACTAAATTAGGAAACACCATGCAAACTGGTCCCAGCCTGAAAGAATTTCTAGCCCAAGCCCACGAAGACGGACTCATCCCCGGCGACCTAGAGCAAGTGCTGGTTGAAACCGCCGCTGCCTGTAAAGTCATTGGCTACAATGTACAACGCGGCGGCTTGCTAGACGTATTGGGCGCAGAAGGCCACGTCAATGTACAGGGCGAAGAACAGAAAAAACTAGACGTGATCACCAACGACATATTGATCGATCACATGCAGAAGACCAATTTGCTTGCAGGCATGGCATCCGAAGAAATGGAAGACTGCCTACCCGCACCTAAAGGCGAGCCACACGGGCGCTACCTATTAGTATTTGATCCCTTAGACGGCTCATCTAACATCGATATCAATATGTCGGTAGGTACTATCTTCTCTGTGCTACCTGCACCGAAGAAAACTGCTCCTATCGTCAACGAAGACTTTCTGCAGCCTGGCACCGAGCAAGTGGCTGCGGGCTTCTGCCTATTCGGCCCTGCCACTATGTTGGTTATTACCTTCGGTAACGGCTCACACTGCTTTACCCTAGACCCCGACAGCGAGCAGTTCATTCTGATCGACAACAAGATGGAAGTGCCTAAGGAAACCCAGGAATACGCCATCAACTCCTCCAACCAGCGCCACTGGCACCAGCCCATGCAGAACTACATCGAAGACCTGCTAACAGGTGTTGAAGGCCCACGCGGTAAAAACTTCAATATGCGCTGGATTGCTTCCATGGTGGCAGAAATCTATCGAGTACTATCTCGTGGCGGAATCTTCATGTACCCCCG
>CAZBWS010000029.1:0-10973 GCA_964495705.1 uncultured Gammaproteobacteria bacterium | reverse complement strand
CCACTCAAAAGCCTCCAACAAACTCGCCTGATCCTTACCCTTAACTCCCAAATCCACCCAAGGCTCCCCCTCCTTAGTCGACGGCAAGCTAAAGGTGTTGATATGCGGATAGTCTGATTCTAGCTGTTCTAGCAAGGGGGTGAACTGGCTCTCGTAGCTATTGAACACCTTCATGTGCTTCTCTAACAGTAAACTGGGCGGCCTATCCGCATAGTACTGCTGCATCACCCAGGCCAGCATGGGCCCCGCCATGCGCGGGAAGCCGGGGACGAAGTGATGCCCTGCAATACTAAAGCCGGGAATACGATTTACGGGATTGGGAATTAGCTCGGCGCCCTCGGGAAAGCTCACCAGCTGGATGCGATTAGGATAAATGTCGTCGCCGTATTTTTCGTTCAATATGGCAACACCATCGGCATGGGGCTGTAGCTCCAAGCCTAGAGCCGTTGCTGCGGCGAGGCGAGTACGATCATCGGGCGTTGCACCAATACCCCCCGTCACTAACACTGTGTCGCCACTGGCAAAACTGTCTTTTAGCACTGCGACTAGGGGTTCAAACTCATCCCCCACATAGCGCACCCACTTTAGCGACTGGGAGTATTCTTTCAGCAGTGTAATCGTACTGGGCACATGCTGATCTTGCACTTGCCCAGAGAGCACTTCATCACCTATAACAATAAGGCCAAAGCCTGACATTTAGCGCCCAGCGACTCTATTAAATATTTTCTGTATGGGGTTGCGGCTATCTTCTTCGATAAACTGCTCCCAGCCATGTAAGTTATCTTCTACCAACTGTAATAGTGAGTTGATGTGTGCGGGCTCCGCATTCAAGGCGGGGATATAGTGAAAATCTTTGCCCCCTTCATCTAAGAACTCTTCACGCCCTTCGATGGCAATTTCTTCAAGGGTCTCTAAGCAATCAGAGGAAAAGCCGGGGCAAAATACATCTAAACGACCCAAACCGTCTTCGCCCAAGTCCTCAAGTACTTCCGATGTATAGGGCTGCAACCACTCCTCAGCACCAAAGCGTGACTGGAAGGTCAGCAACCATTCATCTTCTGACAACAGTAATTCATCCGCCAGCAGGCGAGCCGTTTGCCGACACTGATCTGCATAGGGGTCACCCTTGTTAACACAGCGTTGGGGAATACCGTGGAAAGACAATAGCAGCTTGTCGCCCTTGCCGTTTGCCTGCCAATACTGGCGAATATGCTTGGCCATGGCTTGTATATAGTATTCGCAGTCGTGGTAGTCCTTGATATAGCGCACCGCAGGCTGGTTGCGCATACCCGCTAAAATACGACCCATTTCATCAAATACCGTTGCCGTCGTGGTCGCAGAATATTGTGGGTACATGGGCAATACGAGAATCTGCTCCACACCCTCCTGATGGAAACGCTCAACCACACTAGACATGGATGGCTGGCCGTAGCGCATTGCTGCCTCTACCTGAACATCGCCCTCCACATGGGTATCTAGCTGCGCTTTTACTGCGCTGGCTTGCAACTTTGTGTAATGGATTAGGGGTGAACCGAACTCTTCTAGCCAGACTTTTTTATAGGCTTTAGCCGATTTTTTCGGGCGAACCACCAAAACAATACAATTGAGGATAAAGAACCACACGAATTTGGGGATCTCGACCACGCGAGTATCGGATAAAAATTCGCGCAAAAAGCGCCTTACCGGCCCTGCTTCTGGAGCCTGTGGAGAGCCTAAATTCACCAGCATAATGCCAGTTTTTGCCTGATCTTTCTTTGTATTCATCGCTTACACCCAACTATTTGCTGGGCAATCTACCACCTCATTTGCACAGCTGCTAGCCCTATTTGCAAAGCAGTCGCTTTAGGCGCTATTGCCATTATTAATAGGTACAATAATAAATTTGCATAGCCAAATGATTTATTCATAGTGTGCAATCGGCTATGATGCGCCACGTTTGATCAATTTAAATTCTAGACTAGGCTACATATGGCCTATTCTGTTTCTCGCTGCATTGATAAATGCAGCCCCAACCACGCGGTGTTTTGGCACGGCGATTAGAGAGGTAAGCACATGCCTATTAAGATTGGAGTACTCAAAGAAGTATTCGAAGGCGAACAGCGTGTAGCGCTAGATCCCACGGTGGTTTCTAAGCTAGCCAAATCTGGCGTAGAAGTCATCCTACAGAAGGGAGCTGGCGAATCAGCCCACTTTTTAGACGAGTCTTATGCTGACGCAACCTTATTAGACGGTGCCGACGCGGTTATCGAACAGGCCGACGTTATCCTAAAAGTTCAGCCACCTACTTTGGAAGAAGTGGCTAAGCTAAAAGCCGGTCAGCTCTATATTGGCTTTATTGACCCTTACCGCAATGCAGAAGTAGTCAATGCCCTTACCGCCTCTAAGGCGACCAGTCTAGCCATGGAATTGGTTCCGCGTATCTCTCGCGCCCAAGCCATGGACGCCCTATCCTCTCAAGCTGGTCTTGCGGGTTATAAGTGCGCGATCAAAGCAGCTGAACTTGCCCCCGGTTATTTCCCAATGCTAACCACGGCGGCGGGCACCATTCGCCCCGCTAAGGTTGTGGTTATTGGCGCAGGTGTTGCCGGCTTGCAAGCTATCGCAACGGCGAAGCGCCTAGGGGCTATCGTTGAAGCTTACGACATTCGCCCTGACGCGAAAGAGCAGGTTGAATCCCTAGGCGCCAAGATCATCGACACCGGCGTCAATGCCGCTGGCGAAGGTGGTTATGCGCGCGCACTGACTGACGAAGAAGTTGCCCAGCAGGCAGCGGTTTTAGCCAAGCACGTGGCAGCAGCCAACGCGGTCATCACCACAGCAGCACTTCCAGGTCGTCCAGCCCCTCTAATCGTTACCAAAGAAATGGTTGCGGATATGCTACCTGGCGCTGTCTTGGTTGACATGGCCGCCGACACAGGCGGCAACTGCGAGCTCACGGAAGCTGGCAAGACAATCCGTACAGATCGCGGCGTTACTATCGACGGGCCTAGCAATATTGCTAGCCAGTCTCCAGTTCACGCCAGTGAAATGTACGCCAAGAATTTATTGAACCTACTTAACCTAATCATAATAGAAGGCGAGCTAAAGCCTGACTGGGAAGATGAAGTTCTAGATGGCGCCTGCCTAACTCGCGATGGCGAGCTAAAGCACGCACATGTTAAATCGGTACTAGGAGCTTAAAATGGTTATCGAAGGTTTTGTAGCACTCTACATATTTATGCTGGCATCGATTGCTGGTTTTGAAGTCATCTCTAAGGTTCCTGTGATTTTGCACACCCCTTTGATGTCAGGTTCTAACTTTGTTTCTGGCCTAGTTATCATCGGTGCGATGATTGCACTCGCCACGGCTAACAACCCTCTCGAACAAGCCCTTGGCTTTGTGGGTGTATTGATGGCAACAGCCAACGCGGTGGGTGGCTATGCTGCAACAGATCGCATGCTAGAAATGTTTAAAAAGAAGAAAGAGGATAAGTAGCCATGAGTTTTGATATCGGCAATACCATCATCCAACTTTCGTACTTTGCATCTGCTGTACTATTCATTCTTGGTCTGCGAGCCATGTCCTCCCCAACGACGGCTCGCAAGGGTATGTTATGGGCAGGTATTGGTATGGGCATGGCGGTACTCGCCACCTTCATCCCCAATGAAAGCACCTACCTAAGCAACGGCGAACTCCCTAAAAACTTCACCGTGAATATGGGTCTTATTTTCCTGGCTATCGCAATTGGCGGAGCATTCTCCTACCGCAAGGCCAAAACCGTTCAAATGACGGATATGCCCCAGCTAGTCGCCATGCTTAACGGCCTAGGTGGTTGTGCTGCAGCCTGTGTTGCAGCGATTGCGATCATGCAGCAGCACGCCCATTCTGAAATCACTCAAGCCATGGCCGCTTTTGGCGCCTTCATTGGTGGCTTAGCATTCACTGGCTCTCTAGTCGCTTGGGCGAAGCTAGACGGCCGTGTGAAAAGCAGCTGGCAGTACCCTTGGATTCAGCCGCTTAATGCATTGATCTTCCTAGCGACCATCGCGGCTGGCGTGTACATGTGCATAAACTTCCAAGTGTGGGATATGCAAATGCAAGTGGTTGTTGGCGTCTTCTTTGCTTTGGCAATGCTACTAGGTATCACTGTTGCAATGCCTATCGGCGGTGCGGATATGCCAGTAATGATCTCGCTATTTAACGCCCTAACAGGTGTAGCGATGGCCTTTGATGGTGTTGTACTGAACAACGCAGCCATGATCGTTGCCGGTGTCGTTGTTGGCTCTGCAGGTACTATGCTAACGATGATGATGGCTGGCGCGATGAACCGTAAAGTCCTCGCGATCATCTTCAAGAAATTTGGCGCCACTGGTGGCGCAGCAGAAGGTGGCGAAGTATCTGGCTCTATGAAAGAGACCGACGGTAATGATGCAGCGATCACCATGGCTTATGCCAACCGCGTAGTGATTGTGCCAGGTTACGGTATGGCTGTAGCCCAAGCGCAACACAAGGTGTGGGAGCTAGCAGCACTACTGCAAGAGCGCGATGTAGACGTTAAGTTTGCTATTCACCCAGTTGCTGGTCGTATGCCGGGCCACATGAACGTACTGTTAGCAGAAGCAGGCGTGCCTTATGACCTGATCGTCGATATGGACGACATCAACCCTGAGTTCCCGAACACAGACGTTGTTATCGTGATCGGTGCCAACGACGTGGTTAACCCCATCGCCAAGACTAACCCCGACAGCCCGATCTACGGCATGCCAATTCTTGAAGCTGAAAACGCCAAGAACTGTATTGTGATTAAGCGTGGTAAGGGTACGGGCTTCTCAGGTGTTGAAAACCATCTATTCTACGCCGACAACACACGTATGTTGTACGGTGATGCACAGAAAGCGATTGGCGAAATCATCGCAGGTGTTAAGATGCTGTAAAGCATTAACGCTAAAAAAGCCCGCCCACTTGCGAAAGTCGGCGGGCTTTTTTATGTCTGTAGAATACGTTATAACAGAACTATGAAATTAGTCTGTAAATGCTCCGAACTGATCGAAGCCGAGCGCATCAAAAATCTACTTCACGACAAAGGCATTCCCGCCAATATTACAGGCCAAGAAGCCTATCATTTACAGTTAGCCGCCCTCGTATCTCGACCACTGGCGGTATGGGTATATTTAGACGAGCAAATCAACGACGCCACAGCCTGTCTCAACAATTCCGAACACATTGTTCGCAGCGCGGTGAACATTGATAATTTTTACACTGAACTGCAAGACAAGTGCGACACACAGAATATTTCTGGTTTTAATAAGCAGCTTATTTACGCGGGGTTGAGTATTATGCTGATATTAATTATTTGTATCGCAACACTACTTTAGACACGGGGTAACCATATGCTTTCATTTCTACGCCATATCACTCTGGCTTTTTTTATCGGTCTTTACAGCCTATCCACATTCGCCGCCGACCCACTACTACCCGATTTTTCTATCTATAAAGATGTCAAAGCCAAGAAGAAGGCCTTTTTTAGCTTTATTCAACCAATGGTGCACAAGGCGAACACCCGTATTCAGAAAGATCGTCAACAATTAATCGGGGCTCAGCTCGCCCTAGAGTCCGGTGAGGCGCTCAATCCCGCCCAATCCCAACATGTGACAGCCATGATCGCCCACTACAACAGCAAGTTAGACGGTGTTAATTTGGCTTCGGTGAACAAGCTATTAACTCAGGTGGATAGCGTGCCACCTTCTCTAGCCATGGCCCAGTCGGCCAATGAGTCGGCTTGGGGAACCTCTCGCTTTGCCAGAAAGGCGTATAACTTCTTTGGTCAATGGTGCTTTAAAAAAGGCTGCGGCCTAGTACCTGCGCGCCGTAATGCAGGGTCTAGCCATGAGGTGCGCAAATTCAACTCACCACAGGCCTCTGTGACGGCTTATATCCACAATATCAACACCGGGCGCGCCTATGCGGGCTTGCGCAAAATTCGCGCCCAGCAACGCACACAAAGCACAGCTGTCACGGGTTATGATTTAGCCGCTGGGCTGACTAAATACTCTGAGCGTGGCCAAGCCTATGTAAAGGAAATACGCTCCATGATTAGCTACAACAAACTCGGTCGCTACGACAAGCCCGCTCAATAGTGAAAAGACTTACATTACTGCTCGTATTATTTAGCGTCACCTCCTCTGCAACTGCAGCAGGGGTGGTGATTCGTGCCGCCGACAAGGTTGTCTTAGAAGGCATATCTCTGCACAAACAAAACTATGTATTACCTGCAACCTATCGCAGCGGGCAAGGTGGTGCGGATCAAAGCGAACTGATCTTCCAACTCAGCGTAAAAATGCAGGCCCTGATTCCCGATTTATATCTTGCCTATACCCAAACATCATTCTGGAATTTCCTCGACACGGATAATTCCAGCCCCTTTCGTGAGACCAACTACAACCCCGAAATCTTCTACCACATTACTCCTGAAAAAAACCGCTACGGCAACTGGGGCGCCTATGCCGGCTTTGAACATGTATCTAACGGCCGCACACTCCCCCTCTCGCGCAGTTGGGATCGCCTTTATCTGTGGCCCTACTGGGATAGCAATCACGGCGAATACAGTCTAAAACTATGGGCCAGACGTCCGGAGAGCAGAAAAGATGACGCCCAGGACAGCGACGGGGACGACAATCCAGACATCTATCGTTACTTAGGCTACGCAGAGTTCTATTTTTACCGCCAGAAACGCAAGGGCCAGGCTTTCTCTGGCATGCTGCGCGGTAACCCATCAACAGGTAATGGTGCCATTCAGCTTGACTATAGCTGGCCCTTGAACACCAACAGTGTCACCAAAAACACCCACTTCTTCACGCGCATCTTTAGTGGCTACGGGGAAACACTAATCGACTACGACAACTATGTAACCCGCTTTTCTATCGGTTTAGAATTTCGTTAAACAAGCTCAGCTTCCCCCCCTATAAAATGCACTCGCTTCTTAGAGTAAAAACACCAAAGTTATCCACAATGCAAGCTTATTTTATGTATTTTCAGGTATTATTTGGCTTTTCTAATCCTCTTTATTCACACTGCCAATAAATCGAGTGGTTTATGACCATAGTTATTCAATCTCGTCAATATATTTGACACTACAATGATAAGTCATTGATTTATATATGTTTAATATACTGGTTATTTTTTGATCAATTTAACAAAAATGACATATTTAAAGGCTTTCAGACTTATACACAATGTTTATGCACAGAGTTATCCACAGCTTCTGTGGAAAAGCAGCATTCACCCCTAATATCATTACTCAAATGCACTTTAGCTAGAATTTACTTTAAGTTTAGCTTTTCACTGTGGCGTAAATAAACTGGTTTTATGCTACATTTCTGGCATGCTTTCTGACTTCATCACCCCTGCCCCTCGAATTGCACAAGTGGCGATTCCCGTGCCGCTATCGGGGTTGTTTGACTACCTCATTCCCGAGCACTTAGAACACGCTGACAATCTAGCCCCAGGCTGCCGCGTTAAAGTCCCCTTTGGCCGTCGTTCAGTGCTAGGTGTGTTTTGCTCAGAGAGCACAGAAAGCGAATACGAGCTCAGTAAACTCAAAGCCATTGAAACTATTGTGGACCCCATTTCGCTGCTGAGTCGTGACCTGATTGACTTGGCCGAAAAGGCCAGCCGCTATTACCACCACCCTATCGGCGAGGTTTACTCTACCTTATTACCCAACGCTCTGGCCCAGGGACGCAACTTGGCCGATGCCGAACAAGCCATCTGGCAAGTCAGCGCGCTAGGCAACAGTACCGACGGGGATAGCCTTAAACGCGCACCCAAGCAGCAGTTGTTACTCAACTATCTAAAAGATTATAAACAACCCTGTGATGCGGATAGGCTGAATGAAACCTTTGCAAACTGGCGCCCTGCTCTCAAAGCCCTTATCGAAAAAAACTTAGTTGATGTACTGACCCTACCCCCAGCCGTAGAGCTAAACTGCCGCCCAGGCTTAGCGGTCAATGACGAGCAAGCTGCAGCCATCCATGCAGTAAGTGCCGTTGATGGTTTTGCTGCATTTATACTCAATGGCATCACCGGCAGCGGTAAAACAGAGGTTTATTTACAACTTGTAGAGCAATGTCTGCAGCGTGGCCAACAAGCCTTAATCCTCGTCCCCGAAATTGGTCTGACACCGCAATTGGTCCAACGCTTTCAAGCGCGTTTTGACACCTTAATCGTCAGCCTTCACTCTAGCCTTACCGACCTAGAGCGCTTGCGCGCATGGCGCATGGCCTACGAGGGCCGCGCACGTATTGTCATCGGCACTCGCTCTGCCCTATTCACCGCCATGCCAGAGCTGGGCATGATCATAGTCGACGAGGAACACGATGGCTCCTTCAAGCAACAAGACAGCTTCCGCTATCACGCTCGTGATTTAGCGGTAATGCGCGCAAAATTGTTGAATATTCCCATCTTAATGGGCACTGCCACTCCATCCTTGGAGTCTTTATTCAACATTGAGCAAGGGCGCTACACCCAGCTCAAGCTAACGCAACGCGCAGGGGCGGCAAAACCGCCTCGCATCGCGGTTATTGATAACCGCCGCAACTTTGATCGCGCCCTGTGTCCACAACTGCTCGCCGCTATCACCGAGCACTTGGGCCAAGGCAATCAAGTACTGCTATTCCTCAATCGTCGTGGCTTCGCGCCCATGCTCAGCTGTCCTAGCTGCGGCTGGCACGCCCAGTGCCAACGCTGTGACGCTAGCATGACCTTGCACTCCCAACCGCGGCGTCTATGCTGTCACCACTGTGGCGCAGAGCAACGCCCAGAAAACCACTGCCCCGATTGCGGATATGCTGAGCTGGACACCATCGGCCTAGGTACCGAACAATTAGAGCAAGAACTACAAAGCCTATACCCCGACTACCAGACTATCCGCATAGACCGCGACAGCACCCGCCGTAAAGGCGCACTAGAAGCACAACTCCAAGCCGCCACCGAAGGCCAAGCGCAAATACTCCTTGGCACCCAAATGTTAGCCAAGGGCCACCACTTTCCTAAAGTCACCCTCGTTGGCGTGCTCGACTGTGACCGGGGCTTCTTCAGTGCCGACTTTCGCGGCACCGAGCAAATGGCCCAGTTAATTCTGCAAGTGGCCGGGCGCGCAGGGCGAGAAGAACTTGCTGGACACGTAATGTTACAAAGCAGCCAACCAGACAATCCACTGCTGCACACTCTAATTACTCAGGGCTACGAGGCCTTTACCAAGGTGTGTCTGCAAGAACGCAAAGAGGCCTGGCTGCCGCCTTACAATCACTTTGCTCTACTAAGAGCTGAGTCCATGCAAAAAGAAATGGCGATGAGCTTTCTCAGCGAGCGCGTCGAACAATTAAGCCACATTGCCGGGGTAGACTTACTCGGCCCCATACCCGCACCGATGGAACGCCGCGCCGGAAAATTTAGAGCGCAGTTATTACTCCAATCTAAAGACCGGCGCGCACTGCACCAACAACTAGGCCAACTGCGCTACGCCTGCGAAAAAAGTAAATCCAATCGCAATGTGCGCTGGTCTTTAGATGTTGACCCTATGGATATGTTTTAAGCACCAGCCACACGGCTACGTTATATCCCAATATTTTATAAAACCTGAGAGAGCGACAATGAACTTACATGAACTGGGCGAAAATACCGACAGCGAATACGACAAAGAACACGTCTGCAGTGCCAATGAATTCCCCACACTCGACCGCCTAGTACACTGCACCTCTCGCCACGATGAAACCCATAAATCTTGGGAATTACATGGCATACACTATGCCGACGAAAGTGAAGTAAAAATGGGCGAAGCTGAATACGTAGGTGAAATAACTTATCACAGCATGATAGCAATTAACTTTTGTCCATTTTGTGGCGAAAAGCTAAACGGCGAATAAGTGCCCACTAGGCTATTGAGTCTATCGGGCTCTGTACGCCCAAGCCACCTTTGTTGAGTACATGGGTGTAAACCTCCGTTGTTGTCCAATCCACATGGTCGCCATCAAGCGGTGGCTGCCTTTTAAATGACCGATAATCCGCTGACATTCGTCTTCACTAAACACCACAGGAACGGAAACAGGTACATCATCCATTAAGTTTTGCATCACTCAACTCCTCTATAGCTTGTATAGATCAACACAGCAAAATGGCAATTGTTTAAAAAACACCCGCGAACACCGAAAACGCCAATACAAACAGATAGTTACGTAAATCCAAATTTCAGAAAACAACAGAACGGTTCTCGTATATTTTTCACCCCTAATATAATGCATTGCTAAGCCATTGATTTTAAGATAGATTTCTTGATTCAAAAAACCAAAACCAGAAAACAATGGAATTGTGTATATAACGCGCCATTCCGCTGAATTAGCTGTTATATGCAACTAGTAGAGATTTAAATGGACATTAATAAAAGCCTTATCGAAATAGCTGAAAAAACTATATTAAAAGCTTTATCCACTGAAGATGAAAAGGGGATTCATAAAGTAATAAATATAGAACTCGATGGAAAAATAAAACCTTTGTTTTTAGTCGGTTATGTTAGCCAAGAAATTGAAGACGGTAGCTGTATAGCTATACTCAATCCAGATAAAGATTTGATAAGTAGAATTGAGTCGAATGTAGGTTATTCTGGTGCTATTTTAAAAAAAATAATTGCTCAAAAATGTGACTGTATGGTTCAAATTTGGTTGGACGCATATAAAAAGGGAAATGATAGAATTGCCGTATTGAGTAAATATAAATCTCGTAGTTTTTCTAACCCAAAATCTGTTGCCGTACCAAACAGCATATAACCAGTGCCGGCACAATCGCTTCGCTGGACAGCCAAACAATTGCACCTTTTGTGCATGGCTTCGCCATTAGCGCACAAAAGCCACAATTATTTGTCTGCCTGTGCGGCAGGCGTTATGTGTCCAAGTTCCCCACAATTTGTAGCCACTCTATATAAGTTATATAAACTCATTTA
>CAZBWS010000028.1:13960-26590 GCA_964495705.1 uncultured Gammaproteobacteria bacterium | reverse complement strand
AAAGCGGCTAGTCTGGCAGAGAAAAGGTTGCTGTCTATGGGGAAGGATGGGATTTAGATGTTACTATTAGATTGGTGCTCTACCTATCTATTTAGCTTAATATAACTTGGTTTATAGCCTTACACAAAGCAGTTATTTCCACCGCTGTGATACAATAAGGCGGCATCACATAAACCAACTTCCCAAACGGCCTTACCCAAACTCCCGCGTCTACAAACATCGGCTGTATCACTGTCATATCCACAGGCTCTTTTAGCTCCACTACGCCAATCGCACCCAGTACTCGTACATTGGCGACGCAATCGAGTTCAGCACAGGGCGCTAAGCCTGTTTGCAGCTGAGCTTCGATATTGCGGATAGCTTGCTGCCAGTCATTTTCCAGTAATAGCTTAATACTCGCCAGACCCACGGCACAGGCTAAGGGGTTAGCCATAAACGTCGGTCCGTGCATGAATACACCCGGTTCCCCTTGGCTGATGGTTTGACTGACTTCATTAGTCGTCAGTGTCGCTGCAAGGGTCATGTACCCTCCTGTGAGAGTTTTACCTAGGCACATGATGTCGGGGCTAATACCTGCGTGCTCACAGGCGAATAGCTTGCCGGTGCGACCTAAGCCCGTGGCGATTTCGTCGGCGATCAGTAGTACGTCGAATTCATCACACAGGGTGCGCGCTTGCGCTAAGTATTCGGGGGAGTAGAAGCGCATGCCTCCGGCTCCTTGTACGATGGGCTCGAGTATTAGCGCGGCGATGTTGCTGTGGTGTTGTTCAAGTTTCTGACGAAGTTCAGCGATATGTTCGGGCAGACAGTTTTCAGCATATCCGCATTGCGGTGCTTCGGCGAAGTACTGTTGGGCGAGGCTGTCTTTGAATAAGCTGTGCATGCCCGTAACGGGATCGCACACCGACATCGCGCCTAGGGTATCGCCGTGATAGCCGTTGCGCAGGCTAAGCATGCGCGACTTGTTCGGTTGCCCTTTGGCCTGCCAGTATTGCATAGCCATTTTCATCGCCACTTCTACCGCCACAGAACCCGAGTCACTGAAAAATACGGTTTGCAGTGGCTCGGGAGTGATCTCTACCAGCTTTGCAGTGAGGTCGATGGCAGGCTGGTGTGTCAGACCGCCAAACATGACGTGGGCCATATTCTTGAGCTGAGCTTCCACTGCCGCGTTTAACACAGGGTGGTTATAGCCGTGTAACACGCTCCACCACGAGGCCATGCCGTCGATCAGTTTGCGACCATCCTCTAGGTGTATGTACACACCTTCAGCGGAGGCCACCTTAAAGACAGGGTGGCCACTGCCGATGGCACTGTAGGGGTGCCAGATGTGGTTTTGATCGATGGGGTCTGACATTCTAGGCCAGTAACTCAACCATCAGCTGCGTATAAATTTCAGTCAATGTATCTAGCTCGGCAATATGCGTGCATTCATCAATCTGGTGAATAGTGGCATTGGTTGGCCCCAGCTCTACCAGTTGCGCGCCTGTGGGAGCAATAAATCGCCCGTCGGAGGTCCCACCCGCTGTGGAAAGCTCCGTCTCATAGCCTGTAACTTTCTTAACTGCCGCTTGCGCTGCTTCTACTAAGGCTCCTGCTGAGGTGAGAAAGGGCTGACCAGATAGCTTCCAGTTAATGTCGTAGTCAACGCCATGCCTATCCAGAATGGCCTGGGTGCGTTCGCGCAGGCTATCCGCAGTGGTCTCGGTGGAGAAGCGGAAGTTGAAGACCACCTCACAGGTGCCGGGGATAACATTGGTCGCCCCAGTGCCTGAGTTGATATTAGATATTTGAAAGGTAGTTGCAGGGAAAAAGTCATTGCCCTTGTCCCACTCGGTTTGAGCAAGCTCAGCGAGTGCAGGTGCGGCACTGTGCACAGGGTTCTTGGCCAAGTGCGGATAGGCTACATGACCTTGTAGACCTTTAACTGTAAGCTCACAGCCCAATGATCCACGGCGGCCGTTCTTAATGGTGTCGCCCACTTTGTTGCTGCTGGAGGGCTCGCCCACCAAGCAGTAATCGATCTTTTCATTGCGTGCTTCTAGGGTCTCGATGACTTTAACCGTGCCGTTGTGGGCGGGGCCTTCTTCGTCACTGGTGATCAAAAAGCTAATCGAGCCTTTGTGGTCGGGGTGGGTTTTTACGAACTCTTCACAGGCCACGACGATACAGGCCAAGCTGCCTTTCATATCGGCAGCGCCTCGACCATATAAGTAGCCGTCTTTTTCTGTGGGCTCAAAAGGTGGGGTTTTCCAGTCGCTATGAGGGCCAGTGGGTACTACATCAGTATGCCCGGCAAAGCAAAATAGCGGTGCCTTGGTACCGCGGCGCGCCCAGAAGTTCTCTACTTCGCCAAACTTGAGGCGTTCGATCTTAAAGCCAATGGCTTCTAGGCGGGCAATCATCATATTCTGACAATCTTTGTCCTCTGGTGTGACCGAGGGTTGGGCGATGAGTTGTTTGGCTAAATTGAGTGTGGCTGACATGGTTTTTCTCTAAGGGTTGGTGGCAGACAGGTTTTCTCTATCGGCGTCAATATTGTTGTATAGGCTGTCGGTGAGCATTTCGATGTGCTCAAGTTCGCTCAGTGGGGCGCGTTCGCAGTCGGTGATAAAAAACACATCGTCCACGCGCTCACCTAATGTGTTGATCTTGGCGTTGTGTACATTGATATTGCAGTCGATAAAGGACTTGCCTATTTGGGCAAGAATGCCTGGGCGGTCCGTGGTTTCTATTTCAACTATCGTATATTTATTGTCCATACTGGAATTGAGGGTGACACGAGTAGGAGTGTCAAATTGTTTAAGTTGCCTAGGTATGCGCTGTGGACTAATGTTAGCGACACTATCTGGGTTGCGTAATACGCTGTAAAGGGCTTGGCTGATTTGTTGCTTGCGCTCTACATCATCCACGGGGTTGCCGTCTTGCTCTAGTACGATAAAAGTATCTAAGGTTTTACCTGATAGTGTTGTAATGATACGTGCATCCACTACGCTAAGACCAATCCGGTCTAATGCGATAGAGGCTAGGGAAAACAGGTTTTCGGTCTCTTCAGAATAAATAAAAATAGGTGTGCCGCCGCGTTTAGCACGGTCTTTAATCACCACAAGAGGGAGCGAGCCCTCGGTGCCGTGTACGGTGGCTCGTACGATGGCCTGGGTTTGCCAGGCCACCTCATCCGAGCTGTGGCGCAGAAAGTAGTCATCAGGGAAATCTTTTAACAGCGCTAAGATGGACGTTTCAGACACGTCCGCATACTCTAAAATACTGAGTACTTTTTCAATGCGCTCTTGCTTGATTTCTTTAATATCTAGTGGGTTGGCTGCGCCGCGGCGCAGGGCACGGCTGGTGCGGCTGTAGAGCTCGGATAATAGCTGGGCTTTCCAGCTTGTCCAGAGACTGGGGTTGGTACCGTTAACATCGGCAATAGTCAGTAAATAGAGTATGTCTAAATGTTCTTGGTCCCCCATTTTTTCGGCAAAATCTTGAATAACTTGCGGGTCACTAATGTCCATACGTTGCGTGGTCATAGACATTTGTAAATGCATTTTAACGAGCCATTGGACAAATTGACTGTCAATGCGACTCATGCCGTGTTCGGCACAGAAGCGTGCAGCGATGCCTTCGCCAATTTCAGAGTGATCACCGCCGCAGCCCTTGCCAATGTCATGGAATAGGGCGCCTAGATGCAGAAGTTGAGGCTTGGCCAAGCGTTGATAAATTTCAGTGGCTTTGGGAAAGCGCTCTTTGCCTTCGGGCACAGTGAAGATACGTGAGTTGCCTAAAACGGCGATAGTGTGTTGGTCAACGGTATAGATGTGGAACATGTCGAACTGCATGCGCCCCACTAGATTGCCAAATTCGGGAATATAGCGCGCCAAGATACCGTAGCGGTTCATGCGGCGAAACTCTCGTGTTACACCGATTTCTTGATTCATTAAGCTTAGGAAAATATCTTGGTTGTTTTTGTTTTTGCGGAAGTCTTCGTTGATTAAATCGCGATGCTGGCGAATAGCGCGAATAGTTTGTGCCCCCACGCCTTCCAGTTCATGGTGTTTTTGCATGAGCTGGAACACTTCTAATAATGCAGAGGGGCTGTCAACGAAGGTATCTGCATCCACTACTTCTAGGTAGTTATTGCGGATTACAAAGCGTGGATTGAGTTCAATGGTGCTTTGCTGGGCTACAGGGAAGATGGCTTCGCGTAAAACTTGCAGCAACATCTCGTTAAGTCGCTCAAGACGTATAACGGTAAAATAGTAGTCTCGCATTAACTGCTCTACGGCTAGGCTTTGCTGCTCTGGGTCATCTACATAGCCAAATAGCGTAGCAAGTTGGCGTTGCAGGTCAAACTGTAAGCGGTTTTCACCACGTCCTACGAGTAAGTGTAGGCCCCAGCGTATTTGCCAGAGCAGGGCGCGCCCTGCTAGTAGTTGGTTCGACTCTTGTTCGGTTAAAAAGCCTAGTTCGGTGACTTCTTTTAGGGTGCGAACGCCGTAGTAGCGTTTCGCTACCCAGCCAATGTTTTGGATGTCGCGCAGTCCGCCAGGGCCGTCTTTAATATTGGGCTCTAGACGGTAAGCATGGTCATCAAATTTTTTGTAGCGCCCTTCCTGTTCTGCTAGCTTTGCTGTGTAGAAGTCTTGGATATTCCACAGGCTTTCCTCGCCGCTGATAGCTTGCATTTCACTGAACAGGCGCTCGTTGCCAGAGAGTAGGCGCGCTTCCATGATGTTGGTAATCACGGTAACGTCTTTCTTTGCTTCTTCTTTGACGTCGTTGAGGCTGCGTACGCTATGGCCTATATCAAGACCTAAATCCCAGAGTAAGGTAATAAAGCCTTCTATATTACCTGCATAGGCCTTGGTGTCCTCGCCATCAATCAATAGCATGATGTCAACATCAGAGTGGGGGTGCAGTTCGCCACGGCCATAGCCACCGACAGCCACCAAGCTAATAGGTGGGCAATCGCCACTGAAATGCTCTGACCACAGGTGCTTTAGTAACGCATCTATCATATTTGCGCGTTGGTGTACTAGCTCAGTGATGTCAGTGCCTTGTTTAAAAGCTTCATTGAGAATAGTGTCGCCATTTACAATAAGCTCTCGCAGCGCGAGTAAAGGTTGCTCTTGTTGTTGGCAACTTTGTAATGCGGATAGGCTGGGAATGGTCGTATTTAAATCTATCTTAGTGTCTGGCACGTTTGATCCAGTGGAGGTAAAATGAATAAGTTTACAGATCGGTTTCTTCAGCTCGCAGTGTGAAAACCTCGTACCCGTCTTTGGTAACACCCAGTGTGTGTTCAAATTGCGCCGATAAGCTACGGTCTTTGGTGACGGCGGTCCAGCCATCAGGTAGTACTTTGACGCTGTGCTTGCCTGCGTTGATCATGGGCTCAATGGTGAAGCACATACCTTCTTCAAGGGTGACGCCAGTGCCTGGTTTTCCGTAATGAAGCACTTGAGGTTCCTCGTGAAAGCCCACCCCTATACCATGGCCACAAAAGTCTTTTACTACTGAATAGTGGTTGGCTTCTGCGTAACTTTGAATGGCGTGGCCAATGTCGCCCAGAGTAATGCCTGGTTTGACCATTTTAATAGCGCGAACTAAGCATTCACGCGTCACGTCAGTTAAGCGCTTGGCTTGGATTTTGGGTTCGCCTACATAGAACATTTTGCTGGTGTCGCCGTGGTAGCCATTTTTGATCACGGTTATATCTATATTAATGAGATCACCTTTCTTTAATATTTTATCGCTAGGTATTCCATGGCAGACGACATGGTTAACGGAGGTGCAAATAGATTTAGGGAAGCCGTGGTAGTTTAGCGGGGCAGGAATAGCATCTTGTACTTGAGTAATGTATTGATGGCAAATTTGATCCAATTGCTCGGTACTCACCCCAGGCTTTACATGCTCTTCAATCATAAGCAGCACATCGGCGGCCAAACGTCCGGCAATACGCATTTTTTCAAATTCTTCTGGGGTTTTTATGATGGCGCCCATTAATCGTGCTCGCTCAGTGGTTAATGAAAATCAACGGCTATTCTAGCGCATTTGCGTGGCTATTTGCGTTTTTAATGCCTTTTTCTCGCTACCGTGTGTGTTGTGTGGTATAAAGCGCACCGCACAGAGATAGTCTCTGTGTATTTTTAATAAATCCGCACATATATCGTCACATTTAGATGGGTGCCAGTTAGCAAAACATACGCAAGTATTTTGAGCAAAATGGTTTCTAAATGGGGTATATGGAAGGCTTAACCCCTAAATAGGAAAGAACATGTCAAACGTTACTATGCGTCAGATGCTAGAAGCAGGCGTACACTTCGGCCACCAGACTCGTTACTGGAACCCCAAAATGGGTCAGTACATCTTCGGTGAGCGCAATAAAATTCACATCATCAACCTAGAGCAAACATTGCCAATGTTTAATGACGCAATGAACTTTGTGTCTAAGGTTGCTGCTAAAAACGGCAAAGTATTGTTTGTTGGTACCAAGCGAGCGGCTCAGCACACAGTGCGTGAGCAGGCTGAGCGTGCTGGCATGCCATTTGTCGACCACCGCTGGTTGGGTGGAATGTTGACTAACTTCCAAACAGTGAAGGCATCTATTAAGCGTCTTAAGGATCTAGAAGCTATGTTTGCTGACGGTTCTAACGAGCGTCTAAACAAGAAAGAGCAGCTAGGTGTGACTCGTGAAATCGAGAAGCTAGGCAAGACTTTAGGTGGAATCAAGGACATGGGCCGTCTACCTGACGCCATGTTCGTTGTTGACGTGGGCTACGAGAGCATTGCTGTTCTAGAAGCCGTTAAGCTAGGTATCCCTGTTGTTGGTGTTGTAGATACTAACAACAAGGTTGATGGCGTTGACTACATTATTCCTGGTAATGATGATGCGATTAAAGCCATTCAGTTGTACGCAACGGCGACTGCTGATGCGATCATCGAAGGTAAAGGCTCTGTAACGACAGCTGCCGCTGAGTCTGCTGATGACTTCGTAGAAGTTGAAGAGAAGAAGCCTGCTAAGAAAGCCGCTAAAGCTGCTGAGTAATATGTCTTGCCTGCCTTAGGGCAGGCGATGATGTGAATTCTATAACCCTAAATTTGAGAGATTATTGTAATGGCAATTACCGCTGCAATGGTTAAAGACCTACGCGAACGCACAGGCGCAGGCATGATGGAGTGCAAAAAAGCACTAACTGAAAACAATGGCGATATCGAAGTATCTATCGAATGGATGCGCAAAAACGGTATGGCTAAGGCAGAGAAGAAGTCGGGTCGCACAGCGGCTGAAGGTCTTGTTGGCATGGTGCTAACTGAAGACAAGAAGACTGCAGTAATGGTTGAGGTTAACTGCGAAACTGATTTTGTTGCGAAAAATGATGATTTTGTTGGCTTTATCAATGCTGTCGGTGCTCGCATCTTGACTGACCGTCCTGCGACTGTTGAAGCTTTGAATGCCTTGCCATTGGAAGATGGCGGCGACAGCATCGCTGATGTTCGTGCAGCACTAGTTGCACGTATTGGTGAGAACATTCAAGTTCGCCAGTTTAAGATTGTAACTGCAGATACCGTTATCGGTACTTACTCCCACGGCGGCCGTATCGGCGTAGCTGTTGCCTTGAATGGCGGCGACGAAGCGTTGGCAAAAGATTTGGCTATGCATGTTGCGGCTTCTCGCCCAATTTGTGTTGCTGAAGATGATGTTCCGGCTGATGTCTTAGCAAAAGAAAAAGATATTTTGATTGACCAAGCGCGTCAGTCAGGTAAGCCAGAAGAAATCATTATGAAGATGATTGAAGGGCGTATCCGTAAGTACTTGGCTGAAATTACCCTGGTCGGCCAGCCTTTCGTAAAAGACCCAGATCAAACGGTTGGTAAGCTGATTAAAGCCGCCGGCGCTAGTGTGCAGAACTTTGTACGCCTAGAAGTGGGTGAAGGTATTGAGAAAGAAGAGTCTAACTTTGCTGAAGAAGTAATGGCTCAAGCTAAAGGTGCTTAATTCGGTATTTTTACTGAAATAAGTCCAAAAAAGGGGTGCTTTTAGCACCCCTTTTTTTTTATCCTTATTCAGGACAAAACAAGCCTTTATATGGGACATTAGGAAGGCTATAATCGCGAAAATTTTGCATAAGGTATTTGATATGACTGCTGCCACACCTGCTTATAAAAGAGTTTTGTTAAAGCTCAGCGGAGAAGCGCTGATGGGATCTTTCTCATACGGCATTGATCCTGCAATTATTCAGCGCTTAGCAGGTGAGATCAAGGAGTTGATTGACGCCGGTGTTGAAGTGGCCGTGGTTATTGGTGGCGGTAATATATTTCGTGGTGCCGGTCTAGCCGAAGGTGGGATGGACCGGGTTACCGGCGATCATATGGGTATGCTGGCAACAGTGATCAACTCCCTAGCAATGCAGGATGCTCTAGAGCAAATTGGCCTAAAAAGTCGTGTGATGTCGGCTTTGAAAATACACGATGTCTGCGAAGACTATATTCGTCGCCGCGCTATGCGCCATTTAGAAAAGGGTCGTGTTGTGGTTTTTGCAGCGGGAACGGGTAATCCTTTCTTTACAACAGATTCTGCAGGTAGCTTGCGCGCTGTAGAAATTTGCGCTGATGTACTCATTAAAGCAACCAAAGTAGACGGTGTGTACGACTCTGACCCGGCCAAAAACCCTGATGCCGTGAAGTATGAAAAAGTGACTTATGATGAAGCCCTGCAGGCTAAGCTGGGTGTTATGGATGCGACTGCTTTGGTTATGTGTCGTGACTATAATATGCCGCTGAAGGTTTTTGATATGGGGTCCCAAGGGGACTTGATGAAAATTGTTGTACAGGGTGATGACTCGATTGGCACTACTGTAACTCGCGACTAAGATTAGAGAATAAAATTATGATTGAAGAGATAACTCAAGACGCTGCTGAGCGTATGCAAAAATCTGTTGACTCACTCGCTGGAGAACTACAGCGTGTTCGTACGGGACGGGCACACCCCAGTTTACTTGAGCATATACAAGTGGACTATTATGGCACTATGACCCCTTTGAAGCAGGTCGCTAATATTACCGTAGATGACGCTCGTACTCTATCTGTTGCGCCTTGGGAAAAGCCGATGGTACAAGTGATTGAAAAGGCTATTATGGAGTCAGATTTAGGCTTAAACCCCATGACTGCAGGTACTTTGATGCGTATTCCATTACCGCCTTTGACCGAAGAGCGGCGCCGTGAAATGGTCAAACTCGTCAAAAATACGGGAGAGGGTGCAAAGGTAGCTGTTCGCAATATCCGTCGAGACGCCAATGGAGACTTTAAAGAATTACTAAAAGAAAAAGAGATCACAGAAGACGAGGAGCGCGGTGCTCAAGATAGCGTTCAGAAGCTAACTGATACCTTTGTTGGAAAAATTGATGCTGCGCTTGCAGTGAAAGAAAAGGAATTAATGGAAGTTTAAGGCTTCTTGTAATTCATATGCTAGACGATAGTACAGCTCATAACATTAAACACATTGCCATCATCATGGATGGTAATGGCCGCTGGGCACAGGCGCGTAAACTACCGCGCAGTGCAGGGCATCACGCAGGAGTCAAAGCGGCTAGGTCGGTAATTGAAGCTTGCAAGCCTAATCAAATTAAGAATTTGACCTTATTTGCTTTTAGTAGCGAAAACTGGCAACGGCCTGAAGAAGAAGTTAGCACTTTGATGGAGTTGTTTTTAAACACCTTAGCTAAGGAGTTGGCAACTTTAGACAAAAATAATGTACGTTTGCGTTTTGTGGGTGATATGTCTGCCTTTAGTGACAAATTGCAACAGCGTATGCAAGACTCTGCTGTGCAAACGAAAGATAATGATGGCTTAAATTTATCAATAGCAGTGAATTATGGTGGCCGTTGGGACATTACTCAGGCTGCACGAAGTTTGGCGAAGAAAGTCCAGAACGGTATCCTTGAACCACGCCATATCACTGAAAAAGCGATAGCTCAGCATCTGAGCCTAGCAGAACTGCCAGACCCAGACCTATTAATACGCACGGGTAATGAAAGCCGCGTCAGTAATTTTTTGATGTGGCAACTCGCCTATTCAGAATTACATTTCAGTGGCGTTTTATGGCCCGATTTTGATGAGCAGCAACTACAAGCGGCCATTCAATGGTTTAATCAACGTCAACGCCGTTTTGGCAAAACTGGCGAACAAATAGAAGACAATCATGCTTAAGCAACGCATCATAACAGGGCTTATTTTAGCGGCCGCTTTTCTATCCGCTGTTATATTTTTACCGACGCAAGCATTAGCCGTAGTACTAGGTGGAGTAATGATGGTTGCTGCTTGGGAGTGGACACGATTAGCCCTGTTAACTAAAGTTGAATCACTATTGTTTTATCTGGCTATGGCATGCGGAATGCTGGGCTTGTATTGTTTCCCTCAAGAATTACAAGTTGACCAATGGTTGTTGTGGACGGCTTTACTATGGTGGTCTGGTATTACTGTGATCATTCTGCGCTACAAGCCGGTTGAGGTGGATCACACCAAGGGTATCGTACGTTTATCAAAAGCAATGATGGGCTTGGTAGCCTTATTACCTGCATGGTGGGCATTAGTACAGTTACATGACTACGGTATTTCAGGTTTTGAATTTTTTATCTTTACCTTTCTTATTGTCTGGTTTGCCGATGTCGGCGCATACTTTGCAGGTAAGTCTCTGGGTAAGAATAAATTGGCGCCTAATGTAAGTCCAGGTAAGACCATAGAGGGTATGCTGGGCGGGCTGATTTGCGTAGTTTTACTTGGTTTTGGTGCGACTTTTTGGTTTGGCTTTGAAGGCAAACAACAGCTGCTCTTTATACTCATGTGTGCCGTTATCGCTGTTTATTCTGTATTTGGTGATTTATTTGAAAGTTTAATGAAACGCCAAGCAGGCATTAAAGATAGTAGTAACTTATTGCCAGGCCATGGCGGTGTTCTCGATCGTATTGACAGTGTGTTGGCTGCAGCTCCTCTATTTCTATTTGGCCTTATCACTATCATTCAGCCAGTCTAATTACATGAATTCAAAACAGAGCAAAAATGAACCACACCACAGGTGACAAACAGCTAGTCACCATATTGGGGGCAACGGGAACGATTGGGGTTAACACCCTAGATGTTATCGCGCGTCACCCCAATGCCTATACTGTGTTTGCCCTAACAGCGAATACTAATGCGGATAAGCTGCTAGAGCAGTGTAAACAGTATCAACCTCAGTATGCTGTCATGCAGAATGAGGAGGCTGCGCAGCACTTAACGGAAGCTATTCGAGCTGCAGGCTTGAATACACAAGTAAAGTCCGGTGTGTCGGGCTTGGAATATGTGGCTAGCTGTGCTGCTGTTGATACGGTGATGGCGGCTATCGTTGGTGCGGCAGGTTTATTGCCAACACTGGCAGCGGCTAAAGCAGGCAAGCGTATATTGTTGGCGAATAAGGAAGCCTTAGTCATGTCTGGCCAAGTGCTTATTGATGCGGTTAAGGATAACAATGCTACTTTGTTACCTATCGACTCTGAACACAACGCCATATTTCAATGTCTACCTATTCAAAGCGCGGACGGAAATTACTCTCCCGCTGAAGCAGATTACCCAGGTTTAGGTGTCGATAAAATACTGTTGACGGCCTCTGGCGGCCCTTTTCGTAAATTACCTCTTGAGCAGTTAGGTTCAGTCACTCCAGAGCAGGCCGTTAAGCACCCAAACTGGGTGATGGGGCAAAAGATATCCATAGACTCTGCCACGATGATGAATAAAGGTTTAGAGTTGATAGAAGCCTGCTGGCTATTCAACATCTTACCTGAACAAATCCAAGTAGTATTACACCCTGAGTCAGTTGTGCATTCAATGGTGAGCTATATTGACGGTTCTGTCTTAGCTCAACTTGGTAACCCTGATATGCGCACGCCTATTGCGAATGCATTGGGCTGGCCAAAAAGAATCACCGCAGGTGTTGAACCTTTAGATATATTCCAAGTCGCACAACTGAATTTTGAAACTCCTGATCTAGAGCGTTTTCCTTGCTTGGAATTAGCTTATAACGCCTTTGAAGCAGGAGGAACAAGCACTGCTATTTTAAATGCAGCTAATGAAGTTGCTGTTGAGGCCTTTTTGAATAAAGAAATCTACTTTACCGATATTACTAAGACTATCGCTAATACGCTTGGCAGTACGACTGCACACCCCGCCGATAGTTTGGATATCATCTTACAAGATGATGCAGCAGCACGCTTGAATGCCCGTGCGTATATTGCACAAATAGAGCAGTAATAAAGTGTTAGATATTCTACAAAAAGCAGTGGCTTTTATATTTGTATTGGGCGTACTGATTGCTTTTCATGAATTTGGCCACTTTTGGGTTGCCCGCAAGCTCGGCGTTAAAGTGCTGCGCTTTTCAGTTGGCTTCGGTAAGCCATTGCTACGTTATCAGCGCAATGCGGATAGCCCAGAATATGTACTTGCGGCACTGCCTCTAGGTGGTTATGTGAAGATGCTGGACGAGCGCGAAGGTGAGGTGAAACCAGATGAATTACACCTAGCTTTTAATAGGCAGAATGTGTGGAAACGTATTGCGATTGTAGCAGCGGGGCCGGTGTTTAACTTGGTTTTGGCTGT
>CAZBWS010000028.1:3474-13860 GCA_964495705.1 uncultured Gammaproteobacteria bacterium | reverse complement strand
TTAAACTTACTCCCAATCCCCGTTCTAGACGGTGGACACCTATTATTTTATGTTGTTGAGCTTGTAAAGGGCTCAGCTGTTTCAGAGCGAACTATGTTAATCGGTCAGCAGTTAGGTGTTGTGCTACTGGGGTTGATGATGTGTATCGCGTTTTATAATGATTTAACACGGATCTTTGTATAAGAATGACGAGAATTCAGAAGTATCTTTTTCTCGCCCTAATTGCGCTAGTGCTGTCCCCAGTACAAGCTTTCATCGTTGATGAAATTAAGGTTGAAGGTAATAAACGCATTAAATCAGAAACTATTTTAAGTTATCTGAATTTTGAGGTTGGCAATAACCTAGAAGTAGAAGATCAAAAGATTTTATTAGCTGACTTGTATCAATCAGATCTATTTACTGATGTACAGCTGGAAAGTGATGGCGGGCAATTATTCGTTATAGTGGAAGAGCGCCCAGCGATTGCAGCTATCGATTTTGATGGTAATGTGTTGTTAAAAACCAAAGATATTGAAGATGCCTTGAACCAAGTAGGTTTAATAAAAGGGCGTATCTATAATAAAAATGTACTAGCTAAATTAGAGCTTGAGTTGGAACGCATTTATTACAGTCAAGGTAAATATGGGGTTAAAGTGGCCACTGAAGTTCAGTCACTTGAAGATAATCGTGTTGCTATTTATATAACAATTGCGGAAGGCTTTCCGGCAAAAGTCGTACAAATTAATATCGTAGGTAATAAGGCTTTTGATGATGAGACGCTTGAGGAAGAGCTAAAAACAGGCATTCCTAGTTGGTGGGCAATTTTTAGCAGTAGAGATAAATATTCCAAGCCAAAATTGCAAGGTGATTTAGAATCTTTAAAATCATGGTATTTAGACCGTGGTTATATGAAATTTTCTATTGCCAGTACTCAAGTCACTATATCTCCTGATAAAAAAGATCTTTATGTGAATGTTAATGTTGATGAAGGTGACTTATTTACCGTAAAAGAAAGTGTCTTAGCGGGTAAGTTAGTTATTGACGAAAGTGAAATGAAGCAACTTATCTTTATTAGAGATGGAGAGGCTTTTTCACGTAAAAAAATTCAACAAGTAACTACCCTTATTAAGCAGCGTTTAGGTAAAGAAGGTTATGCGCGGGTTAAGGTTAATGTTATTCCTGAAGTTGATGATGCCGCTCAAGAAGTGGTGTTAAGCTTCCATGTAGACCCTGGTAAACGTTTTAGTGTTCGCAATATTCGTTTTCAGGGCAATGCAGATACTTTTGATGAAGTATTGCGCCGTGAAATGCGTCAAATGGAAGGTACTTGGTATGACTCGACTAAAATCGAACGAGGACGTGTACGTCTACAGCGTTTGAGTTATGTAGCGGAAGTCGACACTGATCTAGTTGATATTGCAGGTTCTGATGATCAAGTTGACTTGGTCTATAAAATCGATGAACGACTCTCGGGTAGCATCAATTTAGGTGCGGGCTTCTCAGAGTCTGATGGTGTGTTATTTAATTTCGGGGTTAGCAAAGACAATTTATTTGGCACAGGTAACAGCCTAGAATTTAAGATCGACAGAAGCAGTGTGACGAACTCGGCTTCGATCTCCTATACGAACCCTTATTATACAATTGATGGAGTGAGTCGCGGCTTTAGCCTTTTCTATACTGAAACTGATGCTTCAGAGATTGATTCATCTGACTTTATATTGAACGTATTAGGTGGTGGGGTGAATTACGGAATACCTCTTTCGGAGTTTAGTCGCCTAACATTTGGCTTGAATCTAGAGGTGGCAGAGCTATTTGATACATTGAGTTCACCATTTGAAGTAAAGTCATTTCTGTATGGGGCATCCGCAACGGGTACGCCGCAGTCTGCTGACTGCGTTAATTTTGGTGGGGTTAATGCTACTGCTACAACAGTTGCCTGCGAAGCTGGTGATGGAGAAAGGTATACCACTCTGTCTCCATCCATAGGGTACATTTATGATACTCGTAATCGTACTGTCTTTGCAGAAAAAGGCGTTAGGCATAGTTTTTCATTAGAAGCTTCATTACCCGGTAGTGACTTAGAGTTGTATAAGACAAGTTACTCTGCTGAGTATTATAAGCCCTTAATTGGGCGCTCGGTGCTGCTGTTTAAACACGCTTTAAGCTATGGTGATGGCTATGGTGGTGGACTGGAAGAATTGCCACCGTATGAAAAGTTTACCGCAGGTGGCATTCGTTCATTAAGAGGCTTTAGGTCTAGAACACTTATCGGTGATTTCGATGAGATTGATTCTAATGGAAATCCTACCGGAGGGTCTGCAGATTCATTTGGTAATGCATATGGTGGTGATTTGCGCGTAACAGGTTCTTTAGAGTATATTTTCCCACCACCAGGAAATAACAATAATATACGCTTTGGTTTGTTTTATGATTTCGGTAATGTGTTTTCTGATATTAATAAATTTGAGGCCAGTGACTTACGTAGTTCAGCGGGTATTTCCCTGAATTGGTTGACCCCTATCGGAGCTTTGGTCTTTAGTTATGCCGAGCCTCAACAAACTAAGTCTTTCGATAATATACAACGCTTTCAATTTACGATTGGCGGCTCTTTTTAAAATCACTCTCATATTTGTGGGAATAAAACTTGGAATTAGAAGTATGAAAAACGTATTAGCAATTGGTTTAGCCACTGTTGTAATGAGTATAAGTGCACCTGCATTTGCAGAGGGGAAGGTAGGAATTGTTGATGTACAAGCCGTGCTTCAGCAGTCGGCTTATTCAAAGCGCTTGCAAACAACCGCGAAGACAGAGCTAGGATCTTTATATGAAAACCTTTCCTCGCTATCTACTCAAGCACAAGCTTTAGATAACAAGCTGAAGACTCAAGGCAATACAATGAGTAGAGAGCAACTACGTAAGTTGCAAAAGCAAGCACGTGCTAAACTACTTGAATTGAAAGTGCAGGAAGAGGTTTATAAAGAAGAGGTTAACTTTAAGGAGAAAGAAACTTCAGGTTTAGTGACTCAAAAAGCCGTTAAAGAAATTGAAAATATTGCAAGAGCAGAAGGTTATGATTTAATTCTGCGCTCAGATGTTGTTCTTTATGCGGTAGAGGCGGTAGACCTAACTGATCAGGTTTCCAAGGCGCTAAAATAGCCATGCCTTTCTCACTGCAGCAGCTGGCAGATACCATTGGCGCATCTGTTAAAGGCCCCTCAGATTTGGTGATTGACCAGGTCTGTTCTGCTGAGAATGCGGGGCCAAGAAAAATTACTTTCATTAATGAGCCCCGCTATATAGATCGGGTTAAAAGCTCATCAGCAGCTGCCGTTATTGCAACGCAAGAAGTTGCATCCACCTTAGATAAGCCGGCTTTAATACACCCTAATCCATATTTGGCCTATGCCAAGGTGGCGCAATTATTAAACCCTAGGAAAAGTGCTTATCTAGGTGTTCATTCTAGTGCTTGGGTAGCAGATAGTGCGAGTTTGGCAGAAGACGTTGTTGTTGGCCCTAACTGTTCTATTGCTGATGGCGCAGTTATTGGTGCTGGAACGATTTTACAGGCCGGTGTTGTAGTGGAAGAACATGCTGTCATAGGCGAACAATGCTGGTTGTCTGCCAATGTAAGTATTGGCCGTTATTGTGTCTTAGGTGATCAGGTAGCAGTACAGGCAGGAGCTGTCATTGGCAGCGATGGTTTTGGTTTTGCCAACGAGGGAGGCTGCTGGCAGCGTATTCCTCAGATTGGACGTGTTGTGATTGGCAGTAACGTCGAGATTGGTGCGAACACCTGTATAGATCGTGGCGCTATTGACGATACAGTGATTGCAGATGGTGTGATATTGGATAATTTAATTCAAATTGCACACAATGTTAGTATTGGAGAGAACACCGCAATAGCTGCTATGTCGGGGGTTGCTGGCAGTACTAAAATTGGTGCAGCGTGCACTTTTGCCGGTATATCTAAAGTTGTTGGCCATCTTGATATTGCAGCAGGCACGCATTTGGCAGCGGATACTTTAGTCACTAATAGTATCAAAGAAGCGGGTGCTTATGCAGGTAGCTTACCTATGGATGATATTAAAAGCTGGCGGAAAAATGCTGTTCGTTTTAAGCAACTCGATAGTATGGCTAAACGTATTAAAGCGTTAGAAAAGCAATTAGAAAAAGATAATAAATAGGGCAATAAAACATGTCAGAAATGAATATTCATAAAGTGATGGATCTTCTTCCTCACCGATTCCCCTTTTTATTGGTCGACCGGGTACTGCATTTAGACCCTGGTGTTTCGGTAGAAGTGTTAAAAAATATTACGGTTAATGAACCCTGTTTTCAGGGGCATTTTCCAGATTACCCCGTATATCCAGGTGTTTTATTACTGGAGTCTATGGCTCAAACCATGGCTTTTATTACCTATACCGATGAAGCTTTTGAACGCCAGCCAGATCAGATTTATTTCTTCGCAGGTATTGATAAAGCGCGCTTCAAGAAGCAAGTTATCCCTGGCGATCAAGTAGTAATAAAGACGCAATTAATAAAATGCTCCCAGGGTGTCGCAAAGTTTGAATCGATAGCCTATGTCGATAATGAAATAGCTTGTAAAGCTGAACTGATGGGCGCTTTAAGGGAGGTAGAAAAATGATACATGCTACAGCTATTATAGATCCAACAGCTAAACTTGCTAAAAATGTAGAAATTGGTGCCTATAGTGTTATCGGTGCCGGTGTTGAGATAGGCGCTGGTACTGTCGTTGGGTCACATGTTGTTATCAATGGACCGACAATTATTGGTGAGCATAACAAGTTTTATCAGTTCAGCTCTATTGGTGAAGAACCACAAGACTTGAAGTTTGATGGTGAGCCCACGCGTTTAGAGATTGGGGATCGCAATAAATTTCGTGAGTTTTGTACCGTGAATAGGGGTACGCCTGGTGGTGGTGATTTAACTAAAATTGGAAGCGATAATTTATTTATGGCGTATTGTCACGTCGCTCACGATTGCATGGTAGGTAACAATACCGTTATTGCCAATAATACTGCATTGGCGGGGCATGTGATCGTTGAAGACAATGTTAAGTTAGGTGGTTTTTCTCTAGTGCACCAATTTACACGTCTAGGTACATCTTGCTTTACCAGTATGGGCTCAGTGATCAATAAAGACGTTGCTCCTTATACCTTGGTTTCTGGTAACTATGCCAAGGCTATAGGCATCAATAAAGTGGGTTTAGAACGCTCGGGTATGCCCAAAGACACCATACGTGCTTTGCACCAGTCATTTCGTGCATTGCTCTTCGCTAAGAAACCTCGAGATGAGGCGTTAGATGAAGTTGCACCTTTAGTTGCAGAGTTTCCTGAGGCTAAAATCTTTGTAGATTTTGTAATTAACTCAGAGCGCGGTGTGATTCGTTCTCGTTGAGTAATAATACTATCTCAATTAAAGAAGCCAGCTATTAGCTGGCTTCTTTAATTTAATTGCTCCTGTAAAACATGAGCAATATCTGGGCCTAAAAACTCTTGCAGTACAGGGTGTAGGCTTTGCCGCACTTCGCTGTACAGGGGGACTGTATAGTTGCTTTGAGCAAAGCGTTTTGCTTCACCTTGAAATGTGTTTTGTACCACACTGTCTGCATGTATGGGCTCTAGTACAACGCTTGGCCCCGCATTTAAGACTTCGATGAGGGTGTATTCTCGTCCTTGATAGACGCCGCTAACGCCTACTAGGTCGTGAGCGAGGCTCAGTAAGAGCGGCTTATTAATGTGTTTACTGGGTTCAGGCATATTGCCACGTTACTGGATAGTATGACTGAATATCAAGGTTTTTTATGGCTGTTACTTCTAGCTTGTATTTTAATGCCTTTGAAAAATCAGTGTAAGCTGACTATAAATAAAACAGAATTGTAGATAAATCATTATTAAAGGTCGCAATGAATGGCGTAAACAGTATAAAAACAGTAGAATACGCCACCATTGAATGACTATCACCGCTGGTAGATCAGGACTCAGTTTTAACTGGCACTACGCTTAGCGTTTTTTATTAAGTGTCAGCAACTTTTGGAGAAAAACATGAAAGCACCCGTTCGCGTAGCCATCACTGGCGCAGCAGGCCAAATCGCCTATTCTTTGATATTCCGCATCGCCTCGGGCGACATGCTGGGTAAAGATCAGCCAGTCATACTTCAACTATTAGAAATCACTCCTGCGCTAGAAGCGTTAAATGGTGTGGTGATGGAGCTTAATGATTGCGCATTCCCATTAGTTGCTGGTGTTGTTGCTACTGACGATGCAAATGTAGCCTTTAAAGATGCAGACTTTGGTCTTCTTGTCGGTGCACGCCCGCGTGGCCCAGGTATGGAGCGTAAAGACTTGCTACAAGCTAATGCAGCTATCTTCTCTGCGCAGGGTAAGGCGATTAATGATAATGCTAGCCGCAATGTGCGTATTCTTGTTGTAGGCAACCCAGCAAATACGAATGCTTTGATCGCCATGAAGAACGCACCGGATCTAGATCCTAAGTGCTTCACTGCAATGATGCGTCTTGACCATAACCGTGCGCTATCTCAGCTAGCTGAAAAGACAGGTGCTACCACAACTGACATCGAAAAAATGGCAGTTTGGGGTAACCACTCTGCTACACAGTACCCAGATATCACTAATGCCACAGTGAAAGGTGAAGCAGCTTCTGGCCTGGTCGATCAAGCTTGGTTGGAAGACGATTTTATTCCTACTGTGCAACAGCGTGGCGCAGCGATTATTAAGGCGCGTGGCGCTTCTTCTGCGGCGTCTGCAGCATCTGCGGCTGTTGACCACATGCGTAGCTGGGCGCTTGGCTCTGATGGCCAGTGGGTAAGCATGGGCGTTCCTTCTAAGGGCAACACCTACGGTATCGACGAAGACATCATCTACTCTTTCCCTCAGATCTGTGAGGGTGGAGAGTATAAAGCTGTTGAAGGCATAGAAATCTCTGACTTTAGTCGCTCACGTATGTCGGCAACTGAGCAAGAGTTATTAGAAGAAAAAGCAGCTATCGCTGACCTTCTATAGGCTGGTTTGTGTTATTAAAAAAAGCCCGCTGATGCGGGCTTTTTTTATGCCTGAATGAATGGCATGCTGTGCATAGAAAAAGGAGGATGTATGTCTTTACAACCGTTTAGTGACTTTATTCAGTCACTAGAGAGCACTGACTACTTAGTGCTCATTGTTAATCTATTGCTTATTGTTTTTGCTCAACCAACGATGCGTTTCTTATTTAGGGCAAGTACAGCAGAAGCTAAGTTGAAGTGGAGAGTGCGTCTTTTACGTGCTCTGAATGCATTGATCCTGGGCGTCTACGGATACCGTTATATGTATCTTCCTGCAGAGGGTGGCAGCTATGCAGTTAAGGTGTTGGCGATTGCTGTTATTCTTTATATCGCTTATTTGTGCAGTAATATTTGTAACTTCTTTATTTATCGTCAGTATGGCCGTAAACGCGAGTTTAACGGTAACCTGATGGTCGGTGAGACTTATCAAACTCGCCTGTTTACAATTCTAGCGAATATTCTTATCGCTATTATTACTCTAATAGCGGTCATTCAAGAGCTAGGTTTTCACAGTCTACTAGAAACGGGAGGTGTCTTGGGCTTTATCGGTGTTATTGTTGCGTTAACTCAGGGCGCATGGGCGCCAGATGTGATCAGTGGCTTAATTATTCTCAATAGTGACTTGTTTGAAGAGGGGGATGTTATTCAGTTAGAAAATGGTCAAAAAACCTTGGGTACCGTTTTTAAAACTAAAGTCTTTCATACCGAAATTCTTAATCTAGTTAACAACCATCGCATCATGATTAAAAATGCTTTGTTGCGTGAACACACAGTGCATAATTTATCTAAATTTGCTTCTGCACGAGGCTTACGCGAGTGCTTGAAATTCAAAATTGGCTACGAGGTCAGTGCGACTGATGTGAAGGCAATGTTCGACAACGCCTATGCGGATATGTTGGTGGGCTGCATTCCACTTGCGCAGCAACATGGTTATGAAGTTAAGCTGTTAGATACTGGTGACCACGCTTTAGAGTGGGGCTTTATTTACTATGTGAAAGAAGTCGATAAGTTAGTTGCGATACGCCGCGATGGGAGAGAGGCCATTTTACAGGCTTCTATTAAGGCAGGTATCTCTTTGGCAACACCGCTAACCTATACTAAAGAGGCGTGAAGCAGTTAGTGTTGCCCCTCTAGCATTTCGTGAGCTAGGGCTGCGATTTTGCTTGAGCCACCACCTGCCGCCAGTTTGATTTTCACTTTACTCAACTCGTTTATCATTGTGCTTCGGTAGCGTTCGTCTTCTAGCTGCTTGAGTACTTCGGCGGCAATAATATGCGGTTCAGCATAGTCTTGTATAAATTCGGGCACTATACCTTTTCCGGTAACGATATTAGCTAAGCCGATATGTTCTACTTTGATCATGCGACTAAGAATACTGTAACTTATCGGGTTAGTTTTATACACAATACTCATGGGTTTTTCTAATAGTGCGACTTCCAAGGTAGCTGTGCCACTGGCCACAATGACCGCATCACTACAGGCAACAACATCATGGGTTTGTGCATTAATAAGAATGACTTCAATACCTACATTGTCGATGAATTGACGTATATATTCTTTACACAATGTAGGCGCGACGGGGAGGATGAATTGAATATTGGCCGATGCTTTTTTTATCTGTACAGCACTTTGCAAAAGCACGGGTAATATTCGTTCCACTTCGCTTTTACGGCTTCCGGGTAATAGGGCGACGGTGTTCATGTCAGGGTGTAAATTGAAGACCTGTTGAGCCTCAGATCTGCCCATGGTTGGCTTCACTTCATCTGCCAAAGGGTGGCCAACAAAGCGAACAGGTACATTGCTTTTTTCGTAAACTTCAGTTTCAAAGGGAAATAATACGGCCATCATATCAATGGCTTTACCGATCTTAGGTACTCGACCCGATCGCCAAGCCCATACCTGAGGGCTGACATAAAATAATACTTTAACGCCTTTATCCTTGGCATATTTTGCGAGTTTTAAATTGAACTCTACATAGTCAACTAAGATAAGCAGATCGGGTGGGTTGTTATCTATTTCATCTTTTAAACGCTGAAGCGCTGCTTGGATGTCCCCCCAGTGCTTTAATACTTCAACGATACCCATTACCGCAATCGCTCTGCAATCTACCAAAATTTCAGCACCTTCGGCTCTCAACAAGTCAGCCCCCATTGCACAGACGCTTAAATTGGCTTGATGCTTTCTCAGTGCTTTAACTAAATTGGCAGCGTGAAGATCGCCAGAGGCTTCGCCTGCGCTAATCATTAGGGACTTACTCATTTGGTCTTATTCTCAGTGAAGGGGTAACTAGTCTTATGATTATAACGGTTAGGGATTGTGTAATATAGCTGTGGCATAATAGCATTATGCAAAAAATAATATTAGCGGGCTCCGACGAAGCAGGCCGAGGGCCGCTGGCTGGAGAGGTTGTAGCTGCAGCGGTAATCTTAGACCCTAGTAAGCCCATTATTGGCCTGAACGACTCCAAGAAGCTGAGTGAGAAAAAGCGTGAAGCATTGTTCGAGGAAATTATAGAAAAAGCAGCTAGCTACTGCATCGCCAGCGCCTCAGTAAAAGAGATCGATAGTATCAATATTCTTCATGCCAGTATGCTGGCGATGAAACGCTCGATTGAAGGCTTGGCTATGCAGCCAACCCATGTTGAAGTCGATGGTAACCGCTGCCCTGAAATTGACTATCCCTGTGAAGCTATCGTCCAAGGTGATGGAAAAGTGGCGGAGATTAGCGCTGCCTCTATATTGGCTAAGGTCACACGTGACCGTCAGATGGTTGAGTTGGATAAGCAGTACCCAGAATATGGCTTTGCCAAACACAAGGGTTACCCGACCAAACTGCACAGAGAGCGGCTTGAGCAGCTTGGTGCAACGCCAGAGCACAGGCGAAGTTTTGCCCCAGTGAAGAAAGCCTTGGGCCTATAGGGGATAAATATTGCCAATAAATGGCTTAATTTACTGTTTTTGCTACTTTTTCGATCAAATAACTTGAAATTCTCCAGCCTATCCTTATAAATGCCGCACATTTGAAATATTAGCGTTTGCGGAGTTGTGATGTCTGACATTAAGTCTGATGAAGTGGTTGAAAACCAGGTTGAAGAAACAGTAGAAACAGAAGCTGAAGGTGGCGCTGTTGAGGCGGCTGAAGAAGCCGTTGAGCTAGACCCGATGGCTGATTTGCAGGCGCAGCTTGCTGCAGCACAAGCCAAGGCCGATGAGAACTGGGATATCGCTCTACGTACCAAGGCTGAGATGGAAAACGTTAAGCGTCGCACGGACAAAGACGTTGAAAACGCCCGCAAATTTGCCCTAGAGAAATTCGCCAACGAGCTG
>CAZBWS010000028.1:0-3374 GCA_964495705.1 uncultured Gammaproteobacteria bacterium | reverse complement strand
GTGATGCAGAAGGGTTATCTATTAAATGACCGCTTGCTGCGCCCAGCGATGGTTGTTGTCGTAAAGAACTAGCAAAAATCAATTTTTATAGGGTTGAAAACACACTGCTCAGCCCTACATAACCGTTAACTTAAAGATTAAAGAAAGGTATTTAACATGGGTAAGATAATCGGCATTGACTTGGGTACAACCAACTCTTGTGTATCAGTAATGGACGGCGACACGCCTCGCGTATTGGAAAATGCAGAGGGCGATCGTACAACACCTTCGATCATCGCATTTGCTGATGGCGACGAAGTCCTCGTCGGCCAGCCAGCTAAGCGCCAGGCGGTGACTAACCCAGAAAACACGCTGTTCGCAGTAAAGCGTTTGATCGGTCGTCAGTTCGCCGAAGACGCAGTACAAAAAGACATCGGTCTTGTTCCTTACAAAATTGTTAAGGCTGATAACGGCGACGCATGGGTAGAAGCCAACGGTAAGAAGATGTCTGCCCCTGAAATCTCTGCACGTGTATTGCAGAAGATGAAGACGACTGCTGAAGAGTTTCTAGGTGAAGACGTAACTGAAGCGGTTATTACTGTTCCTGCTTACTTCAACGACTCACAGCGTCAGGCGACAAAAGACGCGGGCCGCATTGCGGGTCTAGACGTTAAGCGCATCATCAATGAGCCGACTGCAGCAGCACTAGCCTACGGTATGGACAAGAAAGCTAAGGGCGACAGCGTTATCGCTGTATACGACTTAGGTGGTGGTACCTTCGACGTATCAATTATCGAAATTGCTGAAATGGACGGTGAGTTCCAGTTCGAAGTGCTATCGACCAATGGTGACACATTCCTTGGTGGTGAAGACTTCGATATGCGTTTGATCGACTACTTGGCAGATGAGTTCAAGAAAGACCAAGGCGTAGACCTTAAAGGTGATCCACTAGCGATGCAGCGCCTTAAGGAAGCTGCTGAAAAGGCTAAGATCGAGCTATCTTCTGCACAGCAGACAGACGTTAACCTGCCTTACATCACCGCTGACGCTACTGGTCCTAAGCACCTGAACTTGAAGATCACTCGCGCCAAGCTTGAGTCGCTAGTTGAAGACCTAGTGAAGCGTACTATCGAGCCTTGCCGCACTGCATTGAAAGATGCGGGCAAGTCAGTGGGTGAAATCAATGACGTTATCTTGGTAGGTGGTCAAACACGTATGCCTAAGGTACAAAGCGCGGTAGAAGATTTCTTCGGCAAAGAGCCTCGCAAAGACGTTAACCCTGATGAAGCGGTAGCGGTAGGTGCTGCGATTCAAGGTGGTGTACTAGGCGGCGACGTGAAAGACGTATTGCTACTTGACGTGACGCCATTGTCTCTAGGTATTGAGACCATGGGCGGCGTGATGACTAAGTTGATCGAAAAGAACACCACGGTGCCGACTAATGCATCACAGGTATTCTCTACCGCAGAAGACAACCAGCCTGCGGTAACGATCCACGTACTACAGGGTGAGCGCGAAATTGCTGGCGGTAACAAGTCTCTAGGTAAATTTGACCTGGCTGACATTCCGCCCGCACCACGGGGTACGCCGCAGATCGAAGTGACCTTCGACATCGACGCCAACGGCATCATGCACGTGTCTGCTAAAGACAAGGCGACGGGTAAAGAGCAGTCTATCCAGATTAAAGCCTCTTCGGGCTTAAGTGATGAAGAAGTCGAGCGCATGGTACAAGATGCTGAAGCCCACGCTGAAGAAGATAAGAAGGTTAAAGAGCTTGTTGAAGCACGCAACGCCGCTGACGGCATGATCCACTCGGTAGAGAAGTCCTTGACTGATCTTGCTGACAAGGTGACTGACGAAGAGAAGGCACCAGTAGACGCTGCAATTGCAGAGCTGAAAGAAGTGCTGGACGGTGACGACCTAGAAGCGATCACGTCTAAGACAGAAGCCCTAACGACGGCTTTCGGCCCTATCGCTCAGAAGGCTTACGCTGATGCTGAAGGCGCACCTGATATGGGTGAAGCTGGTGCAGATGCAGGCGCGGCTCAAGACGACGACGTAGTTGACGCTGACTTCGAAGAAGTTAAAGAAGACACGAAGTAAATAAAGCAAGCAGCTGCCTATCTTTTTATAAGATAGGTCGACAATGCGGATAGGCTAAAAGGCATGCCTTTTTAGGCTATCCGCATTTGCCGTTATACCAATAGCGAGTTGTCTCAGCACAGCTGGCAAACAGACAAGGTTCAACAATGTCTAAACGCGATTATTATGAAGTACTCGGAGTAGCCAAGGGCGCAGATGATGCGACCATGAAAAAGGCTTACCGTAAATTGGCGATGAAGTTTCACCCGGATCGCAACCCCGGTGATGCCAAGGCAGAAGCGAGCTTTAAAGAAGCTAAAGAAGCCTACGAAGTCTTGGGCGACCCACAGAAGCGTCAGGTCTACGACCAGTATGGTCACGCGGGTCTAGAGCAGGGCGGCGGTGGAGGCGGCTTTGGTGGCGGAGGTGATTTCGGCGACGTGTTCGGCGATGTATTCGGCGACATATTCGGTGGAGGCGGTCGCCGTGGCGGAGGTGGTGGTGGTCGTTCGCGTGCCCAGCGCGGTGCTGACTTACAGTACAACTTAGATTTAAGCCTCGAAGATGCGGTTAACGGCACCGAAGTAAAGATCAAAGTGCCATCCAAAGTACATTGTGAAGTATGTAATGGTTCAGGCGCAAAGCCAGGCACTCAGCCTACTACCTGTACCACCTGTGGAGGTATTGGTCAGGTGCGTATGCAGCAGGGCTTCTTCTCGGTACAGCAAACTTGCCCCAACTGTCGTGGCACAGGCAAGGTCATCTCTGACCCTTGTACTAGCTGTCATGGTGAAGGGCGCAAGCAAGAGACTAAGACCCTATCGGTTAAAGTCCCCGCAGGCGTAGATACGGGTGATCGCATTCGTCTATCCGGCGAAGGCGAAGCGGGCGAGCACGGCGGGCCTACGGGTGATCTATTCGTACAGATGAACGTGAAGTCCCACGCGATCTTCGAGCGCGACGAAGCCAACCTGCACTGCAGTGTGCCGATCAGCTTTGCGACTGCAACACTCGGTGGCGAAGTAGAAGTGCCCACCTTGAATGGCCGTGTGAATCTTAAAATCCCTCACAGTACACAAACCGGCAAGCTATTCCGCTTGCGCGGTAAGGGCGTAAAGCCTGTGCGCGGCGGAGCGGTTGGTGACATCCTGTGTAAGGTAGAGGTGGAAACACCTGTGAACTTGAGCAATAAGCAGAAAGAGCTGTTGCAAGAGTTTGACAAGTCGCTGACTGAAGGTGGTGGTAAGCACAACCCTAAGTCGGGTAATTGGGTTGATGGGGTTAAGAAGTTTTTTGAGGATATGAAGTTTTAG
>CAZBWS010000027.1:0-26785 GCA_964495705.1 uncultured Gammaproteobacteria bacterium | reverse complement strand
CGCAAATTTCTGCACGTTGGGCTTCGCAAGCTCAACACCAACCTACCAAGACATACCCAACAAAATCATTGCACTATGATGTCAAATCTTGTTCCATAGGTAAATGTACTATAGGAGAACACATACGGCAGGAGCCACTTATTTCTTTACCGTTAACCTTGCGGATAGAAAGCAACCCCTGCTGCTTGATCATGCGGATATGCTAAAAAAGATCATTACAAATGTTCGGGCTAATCATCCATTTGAAATAAATGCCATCGTTGTTTTACCCGAACACTTACATTGCATTTGGACAATGCCTGTTGACGATGGCGATTACTCAAAGCGGTGGAGCTTAATCAAATCCAACTTTTCAAGAGCGCTGCCAAAGGGTGAACGAATATCGAACAGCCGAGTTAGCAAACGGGAACGCGGAATTTGGCAGCGTCGATTTTGGGAACATCAAATACGAAATGATGCGGATTACCGAAGACATGTGGATTACATTCACATTAATCCTGTGAAGCATGGTTATGTTCATCAAGTAAAAGATTGGCCGCATTCATCATTTCACCGATATGTCAGGCAAGGTTTATTGCCAAGTGACTGGGGTGGAGAAGGTGTTGATACAGAGCTTGTGGCAGGAGAGGAATCTGAGTAAACATTGAGCTTGGATTGTTGGGCTTCGTGCCTCTGCCCAACCTACGACTATCCGGATAGGTTGTTAGATGCCACACCACATCAAAACCCGCAACCCTCCTTAGCTTCTCCACCCACTTCGACTATAATCGGCACCAAATAAATCACAGCCATAAAAACATGACCACCATCACCGACTTCAACCCATCCAGCTCCACCAAAACACTCCCAGGCACAGCACATAACTACCACAGCCTTCCAGAGACAGCTAGACACTTCGGCATCAAGCTGGATGAGCTACCTTTCTCCTTGCGCCCTATTCTAGAAGCCATCGCCCGCAATGTGGGTAAAAACGGAGTCACTGCTGAGCAAGTACAAGCCCTTGGCAACTGGCCTGAGCATCAAGGTACACAGCCTGTAGAGATCCCTTTCACCGCAGGTCGCGTGCTTATGCATGACTTGAGTGGTACTCCCGCCATTGTTGATTTTGCCGCTATGCGCTCAGCAGTTCAGCGTATGGGCTTGGACCCTGCAATCATTGAACCCTTGGTGCGCGCAGATCTTGTAATCGATCATACGGTGACCATGGACAATACCGGCAGCCCTGCCTCACTGGGTATTAACGGGCTATTAGAGGCCAAAAGAAACAAAGAGCGCTATGCCTTTTTGAAATGGGGCGCGCAAGCCTTCGACACTATCCGAATTATCCCCCCGCAAACCGGCATTGTGCATCAGGTTAACTTGGAATATTTGGCACAAGGCTATCTCCACATTAATGAGCTGATGGTGCCCGATACTCTTATTGGTATGGATAGCCACACGCCAATGGCTAACGCCCTGGGCATTGTTGGCTGGGGTGTAGGCGGCATTGAAGCAGGAGCTTCCATGCTAGGACAACCCATGCAAATGCTGGCACCGGAAGTGGTAGGTGTTGAACTCACAGGCGCACTCAGGGAAGGCGTCACCGCGACAGACTTGGTACTGACGATCACAGAAATGCTGCGCAAATACCCTGCGGGCGTTGTGGGTAAGTTTGTTGAATACATCGGTGAAGGCAGCGCAAGTCTTTCACTGCCAGACAGGGCGACCGTTGCCAATATGTCCCCTGAATACGGTGCCACCATGGGCTTTTTCCCCTTTGATGAAATTGCTGCCGACTATCTAAGAGCCACCGGCAGAGACGGCGACCTGCCACTGGCATTTTATACAGCGCAGAATATGACGTGGAAGCCAGGCCAGCCGCTCCCCCGTTATACCGATCTGCTACAGCTGGATTTGTCCACGGTTGAACCCTCTGTGGCGGGGCCTAAAAAACCTCAAGACCGTCTACCCCTTGCGGAGATTGGCAAGGTGTTTAACAAGGCTGCTACAGAAGGAGAACGCAAGCCCGAAGCCGTTAAAGTTACTCCAATGAAAACGGACACTGCGGGCGACTTTATAGCCTCGGCGGAACGACAGCTACAGGATGGCGATATCGTGATTGCCGCCATCACCGCTTGCACCAACACCTCTAATCCAGGCTTATTGATAGCCGCTGGTTTGCTGGCCAAGAAAGCCAACGAGCTGGGGATGAAAGTCCCCGACGGGATTAAAACATCCTTGGCACCTGGGTCACCCGTTGCCACCGACTATTTAAATAAAGCGGGGCTGCAACAACACTTGGATGCACTGGGTTTTTATACCGCAGGTTACGGCTGTACCACCTGCGTGGGTAATTCAGGCCCGCTAGCGCCGAGCATTGAAGCGGCTTTGCAAAACCACGACATCATCGCCGCCTCGGTGTTATCCGGCAACCGTAACTTTGAAGGTCGCGTGCACCCAGACGTTGATGCCAATTTCCTCATGTCACCACCGCTGGTAGTTGCTATGGCCCTAGCAGGCAACGTGAATATCGATGTAACCAAATCTCCCATTGGGCAAGATACAGCAGGCAAGGATATTTTCCTCAAAGACCTCTGGCCCAGCAACGCTGAAATCACGCAAACCCTACACGAATGCTTGGACCCGAAAGCCTTTAGAGAAACCTATGCAAGCGCCCTTGACGGTCCAGATACATGGCAAGGCTTAGCATCGCCCACAGGCCCCGTTTACGACTGGGACCCAAGCTCGAGCTACATCCAAGAAATCCCTTTCTTCGATGGTTTCTCATTAGAAGCGCCTAACGACTCATTAAACAATATTGCTAAAGCGCGTATGCTGGTCATGTGTGATGACAATACAACGACCGACCATATCTCACCCGTCAGCCGTATACGTCCAGACTCTCCTCCTGGCGAACACCTACTATCAACAGGTGTTGCAGCAGATGAGTTAACATCATTGGGAGCCCGCCGAGGTAATCATCACGTTATGCTGCGCAGTATCTTTGGCAACGTGAAAGCCAGAAACCTGATGTTGCCAGGTACAACCGGCGCCGTAACGAATTACTACTGTGAAGAAAGCAAGCCAACGAAAATGTCGATTTACGCTGCCGCTACGCGTTATCAGAAAGAAGGCACAGCCTCTGTGGTGTTTGGCGGCAAACTGTATGGCACGGGGTCATCGCGAGACTGGGCTGCGAAAGGCCCTGCACTACTGGGGGTGAAAGCGATTATTGCGGAAAGCTTTGAGCGCATTCACAAATCTAATTTGGTGGGAATGGGTGTACTACCCCTGCAATTACCCCAAGGGGTCACCTTAGCCTCTCTGGATTTAGATGGGTCAGAAACCTTCGATTTGATTGGCATCGATATACTCGAACCTAGGGGTTCTATACAACTAACTACTAATAGAGTAGACGGATCAACACAAAGCCTTGATCTACTTGCGCGTATTGATACCTCATCAGAGCTTGAACAGATACGCCACAAGGGCATCTTGCCAATGGTGCTACGGGATATTATTACCTCGAATACTTAATGCCATTTATTAAGTGTACTTTAAGTTAGCCCGACAACTTATTGATAAAAGGCCGAGTATTTAAAAAATCGGCCTTTTTTGTGCAAAATCCAACACATTCCTGTCAGATATCGTCAACTTGTCATATTTGAACAAAATACTGACAACTATCTTCTTCCAACATATTTTCAGTAAAAAGGCTTATTTATGAGCGGTAATCGCATTACAGGGACGAAACAACACTCTCCAGTGACAAGCGGTTAGCCAGTTAGTACAAGTACACAATTTGTAATAATTGGCTATGTTTTTTGTGACAAGGGTCAAAGTTGGCACGGCTCTTGATTGTTATTATTCACGAACTTAGAGAAAACGGGCTAAACCCAAAGGCTAATAGTCATGAAGAAGATTACACAAACCTTACTTATATCCAGCTTAGTTATATCCCCATTCGCAATGGCAGCGACACAGGGCACCGCAGGCACTACATCAACAGGTACCGCACAAATTGGCATTACCAAAGGTGACGGTACTCGTGTAAGCGCTCTAGATGATATTAATTTTGGTGTTAGCAACACAGCCCCCGCGGCTAAGCAGTTTGATGATATTTGCATATTTTCAACCACAGGTGGTTACAGCATCACAGCCACTAGCCAAGGTAATAGTGTAGGCGGTGTCCAGTTTAGAATGGTAGATACAGCCACCAACGAATTTATTCGCTATTTTGTCGAGTTTCGCACCGACACAGCCAGCCAAAACGGTACAGCGCTATCTCATAACGTCACACTTGGCACTGCAGCAGCCCCCTTAGCTAATGCAGATACCGTGAGCGATGACTGTACTGGTGGTACAAATCTAAACGCACGACTTATTTATGAAGTTGATGCTGCAACCTTTAACGCAGCAACACCTTCTACTTATACGGATACACTCACAGTTGTAGTGGCTCCACTTTAATAACTCCAACAAAGAAAACTATTAAATCTTAATTAAGAAAAGAGGATACAAACATGAACAAGCTAATCAAAACTTTCGCCGCGGCATCTCTTTTAACTGTAAGCGCTGGCACTATGGCTGCTACCCAAGGCACATCAGGTGCAACATCTACAGGTACTGCTGACATCACCTTAACCATTGCCAATGTTATTCAAATCACCAATATGGATGACTTCACGTTTAACTACACGGGTGCAGGCTCTACACTTTCAGTAACAGACCCTATCTGTATTTACACTAACGTTACTGCAGGCACTTTTGATGTATCTGCAACAGGTTCTCGCACTGATGACGCTACAGATACTAGCTTCACTATCGATAACAACGGCGCCTCTACAGACACTATTGCATACACTGTAAATGTAAATGGTACAGCTCTAGTAGCAGGTGCTGCCGCTGTATCTGTAGGCGGAGCAGACACAACCAGTGCAACTTGTGCAAACACTATGTCTAATCTAACTATCGCCATGTCAGAAACTGATGTGCAAGCGGTACCTGCTGGTACTTATGACGGCACGGTAAGCATCACAGTCGCTGCTCAATAAAAAGTACTTTTAAGCATAAAAAAACCGGCATTCATCTGCCGGTTTTTTTGTGCTTAATGACTAATCCCGATTAGTCAGGCAAAATAAAATAATGCTATCCCGTCTTCTTATCTTATTATGTATTTTCACCTCCTGCCCCAGTTATGCGGGCCTGCGTATTAACGACCTCAGCACGGGCACAAACAATATTGACTTCAATAATTGGACAGGCTCGGGCAATGCCACTATCAACGTAGACTTCTGCGTCACTTCAGTACTGGGCAATACTCAACAATCGACTACTACAGCCCCCTACGAAATCAAGCTGGGCACCCGCGGAGGTAATGCCAGTGCTTCTATCCCCTTTCAATTAGAGCCACGCTCGGGAGCGGGTACAGCCATTCCACTGACAGTGACATACAGCGACTTAATCACCAACAGCAGCGAACAGCTCGGCATTAACATTTATACCGCTCAAGATAAGACCGGTGCAATCATACAATGTCCATCCGGGCTCAATGCGCGCCTTCGATTTACCATCAATCAGGCTGATTTAGTCTCCTCTGCAGCAGGCAGTTATCGAAGCCTCTTAAGGATCACCGCCCGCGGAGGAGAGTCAGGTACAGAAAGAGCGACCAGAAACATCAGTCTCAATATTAATATTGATGACATCGTGCAGCTACAAGGTTTAGATGACTTACTGCTAGGTAATTACAGTGGCAGTGGTAGAGTCTCTGCAAGAGAGTCTTTTTGCGTCTACCGCAACGGCTCAGATACATATCAAGTGACGGCTCGTGGCAATGGCGATGGTGGTGCTTTCACCCTGCTCAATAACGACGATGAAATACCTTACAGCCTTGAATGGGATGACTCCAGTGTGGTGACACCGATGTCGGCCAACAACAACCTAACGCAACGACAAAACGCATCCGTAAACATTTGTAGCTCGGGCGCATCCAATGCCAGTATTAACATAACCCTGCAAGAGTCTGACTTAACTGCCAGCCCTGCTGGCAATTACCGAGGCACATTAACCCTTATTATTGCGCCAGAGTAAGTATCAATAGTTATCTCTTAACTCCCTTAGCATCACAACCTGTATCAATCTGTATAACACGCGTATAAGCATCAGGGCTAATAGATGAACTAATAGCATTGCGGCCACAAGCCACCCCAGGGGTCTCCACTTCAGGTTCTGGAGCACCATGACAACGCAAGTCTTCTTCCAAATAGACAAGACCATCATCACCTGTATAACTAGGCAGATTAATTGTACAAGAGTAATCTTTTCGCTTAGCTACCATCTGATTGGTTCTCTCTTTCACTTCCGCCTGAAAAAAGCCATCGCTATCCGTAGTCGCCCAGCCATATGCTCCTTCTAGTCTAGCGTTAATCATAGGCACCCAGCACTCTTTCTCTAAGTCGCTAGCAAAACCTGTGTTATCACTCTCTTCCTGCTCTAAATTACAACCTGGAATACGTCGTACCAATCGGCCTATCACGACTTTTAATTTATCCGCAGACCATTCAAATAGTTCCACATTGCCTGGGTATAAAGTCACTTGCTTAGGCTTATCATCAAAGGCGATGAACTCTATGCCACGGTCTTTAAGCTGAATATCATAGGTTTCATAGGGGCTCAATGGAATGAACACTACTTTGCCTGATTTAGTTTGCCCATGTTTGCGTCCATTGACAATGATATCAAAATAAACCCCTTGTACATCTCCAACAATATCTAACAAAACCCCTGACTGAGACGCCTCCTTGCCACCCCAACCGAACGCGTCATGCTCACCTGCGACACTGCTTGAAAAGTTACTCACATAGGATGTAGAGCTCGTATTATTAGATGCGTCCACTTGATGTTCAACAGCGAGCCGGGCCCTACCAATATCGGCCAGATAAGACACCTCACCTCCCAGGCGCTGTTCGAATCTATCCGCATTCACATCCACCCTAGCTAAAATATCATTGGGGTAGCGTTCTCCGTCATTCCAGCTCGCGTTATAACCTGCCCTCAAATAGCTGCTATCGCGCTGCGTATTATCCTCCACACGTACACTGCTGTAGGCCGTATGCGTCACCCGGTCACGGCTTTTCCGCCAACTCACTCGAATAAAAAAAAGTGTATCGTCATCATTGCTTGAATACTCTGTCGTCAAGTCCAATTGACTATTTAAGTTTTTATACAAACCCCGATCATAAGACAAACTATAGGTGTTCTGGGCAGACTCATCTCCACGCTTATCCAAGGATGTATTAAAGCTTAACTGCCCCTTATTGATAGGATAATTCAAACTAAAACTATGACTACTTGCCGAGCTGTTAATTAAATGAAAATCACCAGAAGTATCTCGATGATTATCAGACCATATATTGCGCAATGAATATGAGCCTGAAAATTTCTTATAACGACCAAATGCTATCAGGCTTAAACCAAAATCACCTTGCGTGCTCAACATCATTTTGGGCTGCACACTATAGTTGGGCTGCAAATAGTATAAGCCTGCTTCTGCCACTAATTCAGAAGCAGCAAAAGCACTGGCTACATCTAAACCAAATTCATCTCTTATTCTGTGGCTGTAGCCACCGCGTATAGTAAATTCACCCTCGTTTTCTGGAAAGGTAGTATCTCTACCAATGCGCGTGATCCCACCCGCTTCAATGAAGTATAAATCCTGCCCTTCGGGGGGGATACGAGGTGTCTTTGCGTAGAAACGCCTGAGGGTTTCGACCCGACCAGAAAGGTCCGTCACCTGTATTTCAACATCATATGCGCCTTCAGGTAAGTCCGAGGTATTTAAGATCTGATTGCCCGCATCATAAAAAGCTGAGCTCACGATACGCCCGTCTTTAAGTAAACTGACCCGGCTGCGCGATGATAGGAATATTTGTAACGGCGTGCCTCGAGCAGAATCTAAATCTGTACGCGTATTAAGAGAAGTTGAATAACTAAAACCCATCAACTCTGTGCTGCCAATAAAATCTAGATAACGGTTATTACCATTGAACCAACCGGCTTGATATTGAAAGTCTTCTTCATCTTTTTGCCAAAACAAACGACTCAAAGCTAGACCATCTTCATCATCAATATTCCAAGTGGCATTAAGTCGCTGCTCCTGCTGACTAAATAAAGAAACGCCTTGCAGGTTAAATTGATTGCCATCCTGCCCTCCTGACAGAGTACCTGAGAAGTTCGTCAGATAAGAAAAGTCCGTTGTCGATGGTGGAAGATATTTGCTGCCCAGGGAATCTTGCACCGTTAATAAGTTAGGGTGAATAAATACGTCCACCCGAAATCGCCCGTCATCAAAAATCACCGCCAAATCATCAGGCTTTATAGCGCCACAATCTTCTTGCTGAGCGTCATAACAAATCAGCTCGGTATTGGGCGCAAGCGGAGCCTGTAAAAGTGCCAGAATATAGACTGGGTCGATTACATTATGCAATTGAGCAGAAATCTCTTCTGGGGATTCAAATTGAATGGACTCGGGGGTATAAGTCGCCAATGTGGTGAGTAGAAAAGCTTCCCCATAAAAAATATCTACCGCAGTCGTTTGCGGTTCTAGAAATTCTTCAAAGCCTGCAGGAACACCCGAAGTGGTAATCCCCCCCTCTGCTGCAAGCATATTAGAAAACGCCCAACACCCGCTTACAAAAAGCCCTTTAGAAGCAGTAAAAGCCCATAGTCTCATTGCTGATGTCAACGCTTAAAAGCGTTAGTACACGGCCTTTTGGTTATCCAGTCCAATCGCCATGAAATACTCAACGGGGGTGTCATAGGTCAACTCAATTTCGACAGTATTACCCGCATATAAACGCTGAGACTGCATTTCTACACAACTATCACTAGAAGGCTTAGCCGGAGGAGCAACCGGAGGTGGACAGTTGCTACCACTACGCAGCAATACATTGGTATTACCCGCATTGTGCAAAGTTAATTTTTTCCCCTCTCGAGTTGACTGAACATCAATTCGGGGCGTATTCGGTTGTACCAAAACAAGTAGTTGATAACCCACAACAACCTTTATAGCCATTTGCTCAGCTTCAATATCAGGGGTTACAGGGGTCAGATTAATGCGAAAAACTTTATCTTTATCTACGGGCAACTTGCCAATATTTAACATACGCACCGATTTTCGGCCACCGGGTGGGATAACTAGCTTACTAGGCGTGACTAGGAACTTAGCTGCTTTGGGGTTAGAAACCACTCTACGTTCCTCGTTCTCCATACCCGGATTGAGTACTTCAAGTATCTCGACCTTAATATACATGGGCTCCTTATCAGGGTTGCGAATTTCTACGTCTTGACGGTTAGGAGCCCCGGAACCAAAATGTATAATAGCCTTATCCAATACCATGGCTGCTTGAGTGGTTGATGTGAATACACCAAGAAGCAATAGGAAAATTAATCGTTTAGTATTTAGCATAGAAGCTCTCATTATCTCTGCATTAGCAGCTTTATTATTAATAGTACGATTCTAACCAGTAGCAAGCCCCATGTACATCAAGGCTGTGTTTAAAACCGCGTTAAATTCGTGTGAAAATTCTTTCATCAGACAACAGGAAATTTGACCCGCTAAACGGTATAATGTTCACCCCCTTAATATTTCTTCACATTGAGTGAGCAAACAATGTCTTTAAGCACCTTAACCGCAATTTCCCCTGTCGATGGCCGTTATGCCAGCAAAGCCGACGCGCTACGCCCTATTTTCAGTGAATTTGGCCTTATCAAATATCGCGTTACCGTAGAAGTTCGCTGGTTACAGATGCTGAGCAATAACCCAGGCATCCCTGAAGTCCCTGCTTTTGACTCCGCCGCCAACACCTTGCTAGACGGTATTGTTAGCGATTTTAGCGAAGCCGACGCCCAGCGCGTAAAAGACATCGAAGCGACCACTAACCACGATGTGAAAGCGGTTGAGTACTTTTTAAAGGAAAAGGTCGCCAGCAACACACAACTCGACGCGATCAGCGAGTTTATCCATTTCGCTTGTACTTCAGAAGACATCAACAACCTATCCTACGGCCTAATGCTTAAGGAAGCCCGTGAGCAGGTATTGTTACCTGAAAGTGACAAAGTCATTGCGGCCATTAAGGGCCTAGCACAGGAACACGCCGCTGTACCCATGCTCTCGCGCACCCACGGTCAGCCGGCATCACCGTCCACTATGGGTAAGGAAATGGCTAACGTCGCCCATCGCCTACAACGCCAGCGCGCACAAATTGCCGCCGTAGAACTTACTGGAAAGATCAATGGTGCAGTGGGTAACTTTAACGCCCACCTGTCGGCCTATCCTGACCTAGACTGGTCACAGATCACCGAAGACTTCGTGACTAGCCTAGGTCTAGTGTGGAACCCCTACACTATTCAAATAGAACCCCACGATTGTATCGCTGAGCTATTTGACGCATCAGCGCGCTATAACACCATCCTTATCGACTTCTGCCGCGATATCTGGGGTTATATCTGCCTAGGTTTCTTTAAACAGAAAACCATCGCAGGAGAAATTGGCTCATCAACCATGCCACATAAGGTTAACCCAATCGATTTTGAGAATGCCGAAGGTAATCTCGGCCTAGCCAACGCTATCTACGGCCACCTTGCCACCAAGTTACCCATCTCGCGCTGGCAGCGTGATTTAACCGACTCCACCGTACTGCGCAATTTGGGCGTTGGTGCTGGCCATACAGTAATAGCACTATCCGCCGCCTTAAAAGGCATCAGCAAATTAGAAATCAATGCTGAAGCGCTAGCAGCAGATCTAGACAACAACTGGGAAGTATTAGCCGAGCCGATTCAAACCGTAATGCGCCGCTATGGCATTGAAAAGCCTTATGAGAAATTAAAAGAGCTTACCCGTGGCCAGCGCGTCAATCAGCAGATTATGCAAGACTTCGTTAAAACCCTAGACTTGCCTGAAGACGCTAAAAATGAACTATTACAGATGACACCGGCTAATTACATTGGCAATGCGGTAGAAATGGCTAAGAAAATTTAAACATTATCTTAGTTACAAAAAAGGCGAGCACTTAGCTCGCCTTTTTTGTATGCGGATAGGCTAGAATACCCCTACTTTTTATTGAATAATTCCATGATCGATTTTAAACAAGCTCAACAACATCTCAACGGTCTTACCGCCCAAGCCTTCTTGGATCAATACTGGCAGAAAAAGCCCTTATTAATCCGCAATGCTTTTCCTGAATTTGCAAACCCTGAGTTCAATCCGCTCAACCCAGATGAGCTGGCTGGCTTGGCTTTGGAAAAAGATATTGCATCACGCCTTTTGCTAGGCTCTCACCCTGAAAACAATTGGAAAGTTGAGCACGGTCCTTTTACTGAAAAGCGCTTTGCCAAACTACCTGAGAGCAACTGGAGTTTATTGGTTTCGGATATTGAAAAGCACTTGCCCGATTTTTTACAGTTCACCGACTACTTTCGCTTTGTACCCGACTGGCGTGTAGATGATTTAATGGTGAGCTATGCTCCCCAAGGTGGCTCGGTGGGAAAACACACCGATGAATACGATGTGTTTTTATTGCAGACCCACGGCCAACGCCGCTGGCAGATTGAAGAGCAGCGCAGCGAATCTGGCTACATTGCCGACTTAGATATCAAGGTACTAGAAGACTTCAACCCCACACAAGACTGGGTATTAAACCCCGGTGATATGCTGTACTTACCCCCCGGTATTGCGCACTATGGAGTTGCCGAAAATGACTGTATGACCTGGTCTTTTGGTTTTCGCGCTCCTAGCTGGCAATTTTTGTTACAGGATTTTTCCGACACCATTGCTGAAACGATGACCGAGGAGCAGCGCTATAGCGACCCCAAACAAAAACTACAAAGTAACCCCGCTGAAATCAGTAGTGAAAGCTTAAAAACGGTGCGCCAGAAGTTAAGCACGCTACTGCAAATGGAGAATAAACACTTCGCAGACTGGCTGGGGTCTGCCATTAGCCAACAGGCCTGCGAATTCCCCATCCAAGAACAGGAAGCATTAGATGCGGACAGCCTATCAGAACAGTTGCATGCAGGCCGCGTACTTATGCTTAACCCCTACGTGCGTCTGTGCTTCGTTCGCGCAACACTCGCTAACGGCCCCGGCTATCAGGTTTATATCAATGGAGATTGCGCCGAACTCAACTCTCCACTGATAGAAATTTTTAGCGAACAACGCCGTATTGCACTCGATGAACAGGTCAACCTTACTACCGAAGCCGACTTACTACAGTGGCTAAGCGATAATTACGCCAAGGGTTACTGGCTGTGGGAAGACGAGATGCTGTGTGATGAGGATTGATATCGATATTCAATTATTAGAATGGACCCGCGCAAAGCCTCTCGCCCAGCCTATCCGCACACAAGTTTTTATCCAAGAACAACAAGTGCCGGAATCTGAAGAGTGGGATCGCTGGGATGATTTTTCTGTACACGCTCTGATCATTGTTGACGGTGTTGCAGCAGGTACTGGGCGTCTCACACGCGATGGGAAAATTGGTCGCATGGCGGTGCTCAAGCACTATCGAAACCAGGGTGCAGGTAGTGCGATGCTGTTAGCCTTAATAGAGGAAGCCCAAGATCGAGGTATGCAGCGGCTCAGCTTAAGCGCCCAAACTCATGCTCAAGGCTTCTACACTCGCCACGGCTTTACCACAGTGGGTAAAGAATATTTAGATGTAGGAATCCCCCATATCACCATGCAATTACAATTTAAGGACTAACAATGGGCTTTAATACCGTTAGCGAAGAATCGTTAATCGACTTACAACTAGGCGGCCATAGTCAGCGCTTAGACCTCAGCAGTGCGGCAGACATCAACCTAGTTGCCAGTCATATGCTTAGCCAAGCTACACGCAGTCTATATCTTATTTGTCCCGAGCTCGATCGCAAGATATTTGACCAAGACAACTTCAGTTCCGCACTGTATGACCTTGCACGCTACAGCCGCAATAGCGACATCCGCATTTTAATTCATGATAGTACCGACGCCATCCGCAACGGCCATAGCTTAGTCAACTTAGCCAAGCGCCTCAGTAGCTATATAGAAGTCCGCACTCTCGGCGATGACTATAAGTCTTTCGATGAGGCATTTATGGTTTTTGACAAGCGAGGTATTATTTATCAAGGGCGCTCCAAATATTACGACGCGATGGCAGAGCATCATCACCCACGCTTAGCTCAAGAATTGGAAAAAACATTTTTAGACATGTGGAATCACTCCCACGTAGACCCTAACTTCCGCCAACTTCATATCTAAGGCGCCATACCACCTTAGGACGAGACACTAATAGCTACTTTGACCTTGAATCATTATTAAGCATTTGTAAGACTGCCTTCAGCTCAAAAGTCATACACTACGGAAATAATAATGAGTGCTATTTTACGCCTTCTGAAAAGTACCTTTGTCAGCAGTGAAGTTGACCAACAAATCGACAAGATAAAAAAGCCTGTCGGCTCCTTTGGCTATGACGCTTGGGGCTATAACACCGACTTTTTAAAAGTCGGTTTAGGCATGTTTCAGTTGGTTTATAACGATTACTTTCGCGTAAAAACCTATGGCATTGATAACGTGCCGGCCGACGGCCCTGTATTACTCATCCCCAACCACAGTGGGCAACTGCCATTAGATGGTTTGCTAATCGGCGTTGCCATGGCAAAACGAGAACATCACCCACGTGCAGCTCGCGCCATGATAGAACGCTTTTTCCCCACTGTTCCCTACCTAGGCAATCTGCTTAATGCAATTGGCGCCGTTATCGGCGACCCCGCAAATTGTGCACGCATGCTGGACAATAACGAAGCGGTGATTGTCTTCCCAGAGGGTGTGCGTGGCTCTGGAAAGCTGTATGAAAAGCGCTATCAACTACAACGTTTTGGCAACGGTTTCATGCATCTGGCGATGCAACACAACACTCCCATCATCCCCGTTGGCGTGATTGGTTGCGAAGAGACCATGCCTGCAATTTATAACATCAAGCCACTCGCCAAAGCACTAGGTGTACCTTATATACCGGTGACCACACCACTCCCGCTTCCCGCTAGAGTAAGTTTGCATTTTGGTAAACCCTTGTACTTTGACAAGGCGGAAACAGAAGAAGAAGTCACTGCACACACTGAAACGGTGAAGGACGCCATTCGCGTATTAATTAACGAAGGTCTAGCGCAACGCGAGAGTGTGTACTGATTATGCCTAACAAACCAACTATCCTTGTCACTGGCGCCGGCGGTGCTACTGCGAAAAAAGTCATTACCCAGCTACAAGGTGAATACAGTATCGTCGCTGTCGATTTTCGTCGCCAAATCAAACTAGGCAAAGATATCCCCAGCTATTTAGTGGATATTAATAAACGCGGCTTCGAAGACATCTTTCGCAACCACGATATCGATGGCGTAATCCATTTAGGTCGCCTAGGCACCCATGGTTCAAACAAACGCAGTCGCCGCAGTCGCTACAACACCAATGTACTGGGCACGCAGCGCCTACTAGAGCGCTGCCGCAAATACGGCGTCAAGCAAGTACTGATCATGTCGACCTTTTTTGTTTATGGTGCCGATGCCTATAACCCTGCACTATTGGATGAAAACACGCCTCTAAAAGCCGCAGAGCTAACTTTAGACCTAGTGGACTCGGTAGAACTAGAAAATCTAGCTAATATTTATTTATACAAATACCCTGATTTAAATATCACCATCTTACGCCCATGCCATATCGCAGGTCCGGGCATACGCAATAGTATGAGCGCCCTACTTTCGAGTACAAAAGCCCCTGTGCTGGCAGGCTTTTCTCCGATGATGCAGTTTATGCATATAGATGACGTTGCCGAAGCTACAGCTATTGCTTATAAAGGCAACAAACCAGGCATCTACAATGTTGCCCCAGAGGACTATGTCGCCTATCAAGACGCCCTTATTGCCAGTGGTTGCAAACGACGTTTCTTACCATCAATACCACCGGCCCTACCCCTGAGTATCAGCAAAGTAATGCGTTCTAGGGCCTTCCCTAGTTATCTCATCAATTATTTTAAATACCCTGTCGTTATTGACGGCAGTCTATTTAAAAAGACCTTTGGATTTAAGCCTAAACGAGGCTTTAATGACATATTTTCTTATTACCGAAAACAAAAAGAGCTAATGCAGTAATGCCTGTAAATATATCAACTCAACACACTTTCCCTAACTTATCTTGTAGCGAGCTATATGACACGTTAACGAATAAAGATATTCTACAGGCACGCTATGAGAACATTGGTGCGCGCAATGTCAACTTCATAGAGTTTGACGAAACCGACGGACAATACACTATAGAGTCAACTCGAGAGATATATGCAGACCTGCCTAAATTATTGAGGAAATTTGCCAATGAGTGGAACTTTGTCACGCAAAAAGACATCTGGCGAAAACAGAGTGATGGTACATTTTTAGGCCTATCAACAGTACATATTCAAGCCGAACTGCCTATAGAGTTCACCGGTACTCTACATATTAGGCCCGACGCTAACGGCTGTACCAACCATATAGATATGCAAGCCAGCTGCCCTGTGCGAATAGTGGGGAAAATTGCTGAGCAGTTCATTAAAGGTAAATCTCTAGAGTCTATGAACGACGAGTACACCGCCCTAGTTGATATACTAAATAAACACGACAGATAAACACCAGCGGTAGCTTTTTAGCGACCAGCGCAACTTGCTTTTACAATTTGTAACAAAACTTCCTTTTCCCTTTAGATTCAAAAAGTTATATTAGTTATGCGAGAAAGTTAATGACTAATATAAATTATAAATCCAATATAATGCCAAGTCTTGTTTTATTAATAGGCTTATTAAGCATATTCAACAACAGCCATGCCGCTGAGACGGTGACGGGCGATTTAACGGTGACGATCGGTAATGTCATCCAAGTCAGCGCGCTAGATGATATTAACGTAAGCCCCTTCACCGCCATTACTGTAGTCCCTGCCCTTTGGTATTTATGGGAACCCTTTTGCATTTACAGCAACTCAGGCAACCAGTTTGAATACACGGTAACCGGTGATGGCGGCAGCTCGGGTCCAGCTGGCTCATTCCGTGTCAGCAATGGCAGCTTTGACATTACTTATCGTAGCTTTTTCTTCTCTACGACTAACGGTGTGGTAGAAACCTTTTCTAATGCCACTCAAATTTTTACCGGCACCAGTAATGCAGTCGACTGTAATGGTACAACCACCTCATGGTTCGCACCCGCGTTTTTACGTACTGACCTAGAAGCAGCGCCCCCTTTTGGTATATACATTGGCCGCTTTTTCATCACAGTATCACCTATTTAATACTCTAAGCACCGCCTCAGACTGAACAACAAGTCCTCGTAAAATATGCGATAATGCGCGCCCTCAATATCGCCAAAGCTGATTTTGAGCTTATTTTGCCCCACACTGGACTTAAATCGTGATATCTACCGCCAATCTTACTATCCAATTCGGGGCCAAGCCCCTCTTCGAAAACGTTTCTGTCAAATTTGGCAATGGCAATCGCTATGGCCTGATTGGCGCCAATGGCTGTGGAAAGTCCACTTTCATGAAAATTTTAGGCGGTGAGCTAGACGCCAGCAGTGGCACTTTCAGCGTTGATGCCAACGAGCGCTTGGGCAAGCTAGGGCAAGATCAGTTTGCCTATGAAGAGTTTAGTGTGATTGACACCGTCATCATGGGCCACAAGGAATTATGGGAAGTAAAGAAAGAACGCGACCGCATCTACTCACTACCAGAAATGAGTGAAGAAGACGGCATGAAAGTCGCCGAGCTAGAAGTGGAGTTTGCCGAGCTTGACGGCTACACCGCGGAGTCACGTGCCGGCGAGTTATTACTCGGCCTGGAAATTGCTACCGAGCAACACTTTGGCCCCATGAGCGAAGTGGCTCCGGGTTGGAAGCTGCGCGTGTTACTCGCCCAAGTGCTATTCGCTGACCCCGACATTATGTTGCTGGATGAGCCGACCAACAACTTGGACATCAACACCATCCGCTGGTTGGAGAACATCCTCAACGAGCGCAACTGCACCATGATCATCATCTCCCACGATCGCCACTTTTTAAACAGTGTCTGCACACACATGGCCGACCTGGACTACGGCGCTATCAAGCTCTTCCCAGGTAACTATGATGACTACATGATCGCCGCCACCCAAGTTCGGGAGCGCATGCAGTCAGACAATGACAAGAAGAAAAAGCAGATTGCCGAGCTACAAGACTTTGTTAGTCGCTTCTCTGCCAATGCCTCCAAGGCACGTCAAGCTACCTCCCGTGCTAAGCAGATAGAGAAAATACAACTGGATGAAATTAAGCCCTCCAGCCGTGTTAATCCTTATATACGCTTCGAGCAAGAAAAAAAGCTATACCGCTTAGCGGTTGAGCTGGACAACGTCAGCCAGTCCTATGACGATGCAGCGCCATTGTTCAAAGAACTTAACGCCATGATAGAAGTGGGTGAACGTGTTGCGGTGATTGGCCCCAACGGTATTGGTAAGTCGACCCTCCTAAAAACATTAGTGGGGGAAACACCGAGCAAAACTGGCAAGGTAAAGTGGTCAGAAAACCACAATATCGGTTACTACGCTCAAGACCACTCGGCCGAGTTTGAAAAGGAAGTATCCCTAGTCGACTGGATGACTAACCACCGTCAAGAAGGCGATGACGATCAAGTGATTCGCGGTACATTAGGTCGCCTGCTATTCTCGCAAAAAGAAATCGACAAATCGGTTAAGGTCATCTCCGGTGGTGAGCAAGGACGTATGATCTTTGGCCGCTTAATGCTGCAAAAACCCAATATCCTATTGCTCGACGAGCCGACTAACCACTTAGACATGGAATCAATTGAGTCCCTCAACTTAGCCCTAGAGAACTACCCTGGCACCTTGATTTTCGTCAGCCATGATCGTGAATTTGTATCTTCTCTGGCCACACGTATTATCGAGCTAACCCCTGACGGCTTAGTCGACTACCACGGTACTTATGAAGAGTACCTGCGCAGCCAAGGCATTTAGAACGCCTAATGCGGATAGCTTGTAAATAGCCTATCCGCATTCACTGCCTATGCAAAATCCGTTGCTCGACCCCGTTCAAACACTGCTTAACGAGCACCCTCGTGGTATTGCTGAATACGACATTCTCAAAGCTCTAGAGCAGCACCCTGCACTAGGGGATTTAGGTACACAGGGGCAACTCCCCCTATTCCATAAACACTTCCTCATTATGAATGCCCTGTACCAACTGCAGGAAAAACTATGGGACTCACAACAACAAGTATTAGAAATAACTCCTCTATTGAATACACTGCACGCTACTGCCCCCAGCGCTTCACAAACCCAGCTTATCCAAGCTGAAAGTCGAGGTCCTAGCGAGTACTACATGAACTGGGAAAATTACCACAACACCAGCGAAAGCGATGTCAGTAACTTATACAAAAGCTTTTGGAGCTATCTTGCTGCCAAGGACAACCGTCCTTCTGCACTGGATTGCTTAGGCCTGGATCCCACACAGGAACACAGCGAAGCTGCTATCATCCAGCGTTATCGCCAATTAGCTAAGCAACACCACCCCGATACGGGGGGCGACGGAAACACCTTTATCGAAGTGCGCGCCGCCTTTGAGACACTAAAGAAAAGCTTTAAAACCCAGTAGGCGCCGCTTGTGTTTTACAACATAATGCAAAGATAACTAACCACTGAATTATATTAATGTTTGAGCAGCTCCCCACTCTTGGCCTGGGCGCCAGCCTTAGCTTATCCGCACAACCAGACCCCGTAAAACTGGCCACCACCACAGGTGGGCCAAGTTTTATAGAGTATTCGGGGCAAGTGGATGTAGCGCGTGTAAAAGATGAAGTTCAACGCATACGTGATGCGGGCATAAGCGTATTATTTCACCCTTCCTTTATTAATTTTTGCGGTAGCCAACCCAACTCACAAGCATGGTTAACAGCAACAGACAAACATATACAGGCCGTTCAATCCCCTTGGTTTGCCCAAGATTGCGCCTATTGTTTCTGGCAAGATGGCTATGGCTACTCTAGTCAGTTTGGTTATTTCATTCCCCCCATCCTTAACCAAGCCTCACTCGCACTAGCCGTACAACGCATACAAGAGGTTCAAGCTGCAAGCAGTGTGCCCATAGCCATTGAGCCCCCACCCGTGAGCTTTGTGATCGGCACTATGCCCGTACTCGAATTTTTTGGCCAACTTGCTAAAACCACAGACTGTGCCTTGCTGTTAGATATGGGCCACTTAGTGTCGTACCAAATGGCCAGCGGTCAAAACATATTAGAACAAGTCTCCACACTCCCTGTAGAACGTGTGATTGAAATACATATCGCAGGTGGGCGAGTTAAGCAGGCCGAACAAGGCCCCATTTATATAGATGCCCATGAAGCAGATATTCTCGACGAAGTTTGGCAGATGTTAGAGCATCTACTGCCCTTGCTACCGAATGTAAAAGCGCTATGTTATGAGTGTGAAGGGGTGGATCAAGCAAAAGTCCTCAGCACACTTAAGCGCCTGAGAACTTTGATCAGCCAAAACAGCGCCAGCTTAGACTTGGTCGCAAAGGTGCAAGCAGTATGAGCTTTATCGAACAAGAGCGTGCACTCTTTGACCTGTTGTTTAACACAGAGTTACGCGAGGAATTTTTAGCAAAGCGCACTGCAGCATTATCTAGCTATGCTTTAAGCCCTCAAGAGCTAGCTGACTTTGCAGTGATACGCCCAGATGCATTAGCCATTGATGCCAACATGCGCACAAGCATGATTCTCTCACAGCTCACACGTAGCTACCCAATGAGCATGTCGCTATTGTCATCGTTAAGCTCTGGCTTAGACAGCGCTAAAACATGGGTCAACTCTGCATTAATGCAGCAAGCGCCCAAGCAGCGCCCGCTGATATTTGGCCAGTCTATGGCAACGTGGTTAAAACACCATTCTTTCAGTAGCAGCGCCGAAGAAAAGCTCATGCTCAATATTCAAGAGGCAGAGCTCAGTATGGCCTGGACTGCGGCGAACACCATTGAGCCAACAGCCCCAATCAGACACTCACTTCCTCAGAGTTGGCCTCAACAACCTATCCGCATGGCCGAAAACATTAGCGCTGCATTATTGCCACTACCCTATACGGAGCTCAAACAAAAACTCTGTACTGCCACTGACTCGCAACTTTACAGGCAGCTTAACAAGCAAGCTACTTCCCCAGCTGTCATCGATGAATTGCTTGCACAAAAAGATCGCCACCTATTGGTAGCCCTGGCTTGTCTAGAAAGCGGCGTTTGCGACCCTGTCACCCACCATCGCAGCCTAGTGCTCAACGAAGGCTTTGCCCCTTTATTTCAACATATCAATGGACATAACAGTGTCGTAGAAATTTTAATGCAGCTTACTCAAGCAGGTGCCAACAACAATATTGTGCACAGTGTCAAAGCTGGGTTTGAGCAGTTATTGCTACAAGGTATGCTAAAGCTGCAATAATCCTTATCAGCAAGCTATAGCAATTTAGCAAAAATGAGGGTAACTTAGCTACAACTCAACATTCGAGCAATTAGCTGTGCGCCTATTACTATCACTCGCCCTCATTACATTATTATCTGGCTGTATTTCTGCATCCATGGATTACCGCACAGGCAAATATAAGGGCGTATTATATGACCCAGCGACTCAAGAGGACATACGCAAAGCAATTGGCGAACCCACTGAAACATTTGAGCGCAGGTCCAAAAACAAGCGAGATAAGATAGCCCCTCGCTACAGCGTCAGTGAATTTAACGCCTACGATGTGTTTGCTATTAAAGGAAAAATCCACAAACCAGGTGCGGGTAATAAACAATCCATACAAAGCGCAGCCACACTAGGCCTATCAGAAATTTACTATATTCCAGCAACACTGGTAAAGCTGGCCATCGAGCCCTTTAAAAAGCGCACCTTAGTCGTGTTTTACAATAAAGATAATACCTACGTGGCACACCAACTATTTGACAAAAACGGGCGCCGAGAGTCAATTTCAGAATAAAACCGCAGCTACATAGCCTGGGGCAGCTTAGATTCCAGACCCGACTCCAATTTGGCATCTAACCAATCTATAAGGGGCTGCCAACTGTCTAAATCCTTCCCCACCTTACTCGGCTTCATTTCAAACACACCTAAGCCCTGCTCAGCTGCGTGTACATAGTTCTGCGTATCACGCAAAGTAGTCACAAAGGGAATACCCAAAGAATTTAAGAAGCGTTCTAAGCGATGATAAACCAAGGTGTTTTTACGACTACGGTTTGCAATAACCGCTATGCGCTTTTGACTACGACTGATTTTTGCCCGCAAAAGTAAATCCGCTATAGCATGGGTCACTGCATGTATATCAATATCCGACGGCAATACGGGGATTAAAATTGCGTCCGCTTCATTTAAGGTGCGCCTAAAATCATCAATACTAGCTCCAGCAGGACTATCAACCACCACCCTTTGCGTACCAGGCTCCAAATGCAACTGCCAACTGCGTGTCATACCCGTTTTCGCTTTTGCCGCATTAATCGACTGTATACTACGACATTCAGATGGCCGTTGTTTTAGCCAAAAACTGCTTGATCCTTGACGATCATAATCCATTAACGCTGTTTTATAGTGTTGGCTGACATAGTAGCTGGCTAAATTCGTCGATAGTGTCGTCTTACCCGAGCCACCCTTGGGGTTAAATATAACGATTTTTTGCATACATAATCCTTAAACACACAAAGCAATGCTTATGAGTATAGCTTAAATAAGCAAAAAGAATGGTCGAGATAAATCACTTGATTTGCAAGTCTTTAAAGACTTTGATACATTAATGAGAAAGTAACTAAGGAAAGCAGTACATGGAACAAGAAAACCGCCTCAAGCAACCACCGATTCCAGCCAAGCTGGATGAATTTCTCAATATTGAGCAGATGCTCGCCCTAAAACAAGTCGAGTCCTATGGCTGGCAATTAGAGTTTGTTCGTCGCCCGTTATTTCAAAAGGTCACCGCAGTGATCGTGGGCCCAGGGGGGAATCCGGTGGGTGTTTTAGAAGAAGATGGCAGCATCAACCAAAATCCTAACATTGTCATTCGCGATTAATTTAATATTGCCTTTAACACTGAGCAGGCCATAATATCGACTCTGTCGATATTATTGGTCTCCCCTCTCATGGCACAAAGCTCATTCCCTGATTTAGATCAAATGTCGCTATTCGCTGAGTGTCTACCCGACAATTTGCCAAAACAAGGCTTAGAGGACATTCTCAATTCAGGTAACTCCTCAGCCCTGGGCAGTTTTATTCGTGAGATAAAATACTCCGAGTTCCGCCGTGAGCTATTGCATTGCGGCTTTGAAGTTCCTGAATCGAGTAGTAAAGACGAGCTATTGAAATTGGTATGGTCAGAGATGATCTTGCGATTGAAAACAGCTAAGCCAGCGCTGGCTTAGCCAGCCTCCACTATTCCTCCGGCTCCCCACCAAAGGCCTGCGCCAACGATGGCAACATGTCTTCTAGCTCCAGCGCCATAATCGCAAACTTGGCGTCAAACTCTGCTGCGGCACTATCCGCATTCACTTCGTCCATGACATCCGTTACCACATCTAAGAACTTAAATTGCTTGATGACAAGAGTATCGTCCATGATAAAACGAATACGCTCCTTATAAGTTAGAGCCAGCTTTGTTACCAACTTACCCGCCTCTAAATGCACTTGGACTTCTTCTGAATCCACTAGCTCTTGCTTGCTAATGCGAACGGTACCACCACCGTCTTCCATAGATTTTAGCTCACAGCTATCTTCTAGGGCGAAATCTACATCCGCATGTCCTTGCTTTAACCACTGGGTAAATATGGAATATGGCGCATTATTCACGGTTAAGGGGCGCACGGGCAATGTACCAATGGCGTCACGCAATAATACGGTTAGCTCTTCGGCTTTGCTCACTGAGGCCGCATCGATAACTAAACAGCTATTTTGTGGATCGATATAAGCGTAAGTCAGACTGCTGCGCGTAAAGGCACGGGGCAACATGTCCATAATGACTTCATCTTTTAAATCGGTTTTTTCCTTGCCGCGAACCTTGCGATCTTCCTTGGCTTCGATCTCTTCGATACGCGCATTCAGCACATCGCGCACCGCAGCGGCAGGCATGATGCGCTCTTCGCGCTTGGCACACACCATAAGTTTGCCATTCGTCGCATGCACTAACTGCGTGCCGTGCTTACCCAGTGGCTTGGTCCAACCCGCTGAAAAAGGCTGCTGTGATCCACAGGGTTTAAAAGCCTGAGATTCGAGTGCCTCATTTAGGCTATCCGCATCAAGCTCAAAGGGTTTGTTAAAACGATATATTTGTAGGTTGCGAAACCACATACTGCTGTCCTGTATTTATATGCCCACTTGGTGAGCTGCAATTTAGTATTTATGTTTTGGGCGAGCGTCGCTTGCCCTTGTTCTTAGTGTCTCTGTGGCGCTTCTTCTTGGTATCGATACGCTTACCAATCAAAGACTCTTTTTCCTTGCGCGCCAGCTCGGTTTTTTTGGTTTTTACTGGGCCATTGTAATTAGCTTTCAGCTCTTTGATCACGCGGCGTTCCAGCTTCAAGCTTAAGTAACGCTCGATACTGCCCATGTTATTCCACTCATCTGAGTTCACAAATGAGATCGCAGTACCCGTCTCACCTGCGCGACCCGTGCGACCAATACGATGAACATAATCGTCACCCTTGCGCGGCACATCAAAGTTAATAACCAAGTCGATATCGGGCACATCTAAGCCACGTGCCGCCACATCGGTGGCCACTAATATTTTAATCCGACTAAAGCGCAAGTCATCGGTGACTTTCTTGCGATCGGCGCCTTCCATCTCGCCATGCAAAGCACCCGCTTGCAGCTTGCAATAGCGCAGGTAATTACGTAGCTCAGCGGTTTTCAAACGACGATTAGTAAAGACTACTGCTTTTTTATACGTGTCTTCTGTCAATATTTTGGCGAGTAGCTTTTCCTTGTGCTTCCAATCATCCGCCAACACAATTTGCTGTTTAATGTGGCTATAAGAACGACGGACTTCACCGATGATTACCCGTTCAGCATTATGTAAGATCGACTTGCGGATACTGCCTAAACCGCGATGTTCCAGGGTTGCCGAAAACAATAAGGTTTGACGTTGAGGCTCACCGGTATCGTTAAGGCTGGGTGGGCACAGTTGAATAATATCTTCTACTGCCTCCTTAAACCCCATGTCCAACATGCGGTCAGCTTCATCCATCACCAGCACGCTCAAGCCCGACAAATCGACGCTATCATTAGCTATGTGCTCCATCAAGCGACCGGGAGTTGCGATTAAGATATCGGGCTTGCGCTCCAGCATAACTTGCTGGTATTTAAAGTCTTCCCCCCCCATCACCAAGCTAGCTTTCAGCGGTGTATGAGCCGCCAAGCGTTTGGCTTGGCGCAGTATCTGCCGAGCTAGCTCACGGGTTGGCGCCAGAATCAGCCCACGTATGCCCTGCCCCTCTGCTACATTTTGTTCCAACAAACGCTGAAATATTGGCAACAAGAAAGCCAGCGTCTTACCACTACCCGTCTCAGAGCTAACCAATAAGTCTTTAGCGGCTAATGCCAGGGGAATCGTCTCCGCCTGCACCTCGGTTGCAGTCTCAAAAGATAGTTCGGCAAGGGCCTTCTGCAGGCGTTCGTCTAGGGCAAAGTCTGTTAACACGGGTACACCTCTGAATTTGGCGGGATTTTAACAGAAGTTGTGACAAATATGTCGCCTTATCCCGCTTCTCGCCAGCCAAGCTATTGGCTAAGTACGATAGCTTTTGTAAGCTGTCGCCTTACTTACTGGCGACTCAATTACAAAAAATGCATAGCAACGCGAAAAAACTACTCGAATTACACGTCCAGCATGAGCTAAAAAACTTTAGCGACGCTCAATTTCAAGCCGACTTGAGCCTTGAACTTGCCGAGTTTTGGAAGCAGCTTAGTAACACCAAGCTGCATGATTTTATCCAAACTGAGCAAGTCATTGTCTGGGCACAGACAAATGTATTAAACGTTAAGCTACATGTAGGCGTTGGCAAGCTCATTCATAAACTCATTGCCGACCTATACGCAGACCCCAGCCATACAGAAAACGGCCTAAATGCCCTGATCAGCCGCGAGCAAGTAGAAGCCTTTATAGACAAAGGCCTCACACAAACCCAGCTGCGTAAAGACCTGATCCATCAGGGCATGAGCAATGAAATCACCCACGAAGTGATCACAGAGCTGCTCTATTCAGGCATCTCCAGCTACCTCACCGAAAGCAATGTGGTTTCACAAAACGCACAAAAAGTGCCCGGCGCAAAAGCCATGATGAAGATGGGTAAAGGCTTGATGAATAAGGCGGCACCGAAGCTAGAAGAAAAAATTGAAGCACAGGTCAAAAAATATATTGGCACGGCTCTACCCGATGTCATTGCCCAGAGTGAGAAGTTTATTCACGACTCGATTACCGACGCCCATATCAAAGAAATTGCTATGGGCGTTTGGGAAAGTGCTGAAGGCCTACCTATCAGCAACGCTCGCGATTACATCAGCGAAGCCGATGCCCAAGACTATGCCCAGCTTTGCTATGCTCAGTTTCTCAGCAGCCGTCAGTCCGATTACATTAGCGAGCTAGTGTCCACAGGCATCAATAGCTTCTTCTCCTACTATGGCAACAAAAAACTAGATACATTGTGTAAAGACTTCGCTATCAATGCGGATAGTCTAGAACAGGCGACGATGTTATTCGCCCCACAAATCTTGCAGGTCTTACGTGATAGTGGCTACTTAGAACAACGCATTCGCGCGCGCCTTGAACGCTTCTATAACAGCGAGTCTGCTCAGGCAGTGTTTAGCTAATGTCACTACAACTTCAAGACAGCTCACTCACCGTTAATAACGGCGTCGCCACCCTGACCTTCCAGCGCCACGATGTACGCAATGCCCTGACCAGCACAGCCATTGTCGACGACATAGTAGCGACCGCAGCCTACGTGAATGCTAATACCAACATATCCGCATTGATTATTACCGGTGAAGGCAGTGCCTTTTCCAGCGGCGGCAACATCAAAGACATGGCCGATAGAGCGGGAGACTTTGCCGGTGAAGGCAGCGAATTGGAGCAGGCTTATCGCACAGGCATACAGCGCATGCCCAAGGCCATGCAAAGCATCGAAGTACCCACCATAGCCGCCATCAACGGTGCCGCAATCGGCGCGGGCTTTGACCTATGCAATATGTGCGATATCCGCATCGCCTCCAACAAAGCCAAGTTTGGCGAGACCTTTGTGAATCTCGGCATTATTCCAGGTGACGGTGGTGCATGGTTTTTACAGCGTTTAATTGGTTATCAAAAAGCCGCAGAGCTGACCTTTAGCGGGCGCATTATTGATGCCGATGAAGCGATGCAGCTGGGCTTGCTGCTTAAAGTCGTAGATAAAGATAGATTGCTAGAAGAAGCCACACAGCTTGCCGAACAAATGGCACAGCAGCCACCTCAAGCCCTGCGCCGCAACAAGCGCCTGATGCAGATGGCCCAGCGTATGGAATTGAATGACTATCTAGATGTATGTGCGGCTTTTCAAAGTTTGAGTCACCAGAATGAGGAGCATGTTGAAGCGGTAGAGAAAATGCTGAATAAAATCAGCCACAAATAAACAATCACTTCTAAGCCATGCGGTCCACGGGACTTTGCACACCTAAGCCGCCCTTATTCAGCACATGAGTATAAATCTCCGTCGT
>CAZBWS010000026.1:6945-26809 GCA_964495705.1 uncultured Gammaproteobacteria bacterium | reverse complement strand
GCCGTCGCTGTCATTGTCTTCATCACTCTTTTCGTTACTTGAATGGTAGAATATAGGTTTGTAGGAAACAAAAGTGCCCCATCGCTGTGTATACCAACCTGGAATAATGTCTTCGTGCCATGCCAGGGTAACATCAAAGTTGAAGGCGACACCGGCTTGCAATGGGCTGTCGATCTTCAGGATGGGCTCACCAAGCTGGTTGCGAGCAAACTCATTTGCTACGACGACATCATTTTTGGGCGTAAAACCCTTAAGTAGTACATAGACGGGGGCGTTATATATTTCAGTTCCTGACTGGAAAGCGCGCAAATTTTGTTTGGTGTTGTTGCCAAGGTGGCGAATAAAAACTTTATTTTTCCAGGTGACAAAGCCCTTGTCTATTGCTTGGACGTGAAAGCCTGTTTCAATGCGCTCTAGAGTAATATTGTCGAGTTCAATATTGTCAGTTACGGGAGGATGGCCGCCAAGTGAATAAGCCTGAAGAGGCAAAATAAGTAATAATACTAAGTAGTTAGTGTTTTTGATAAAACGGTGTAAGAGTGAGTTTTTCACGGCAGTCCCTATCCAATAATATAGTGAGTGGCGCGATTCTACTGCTAAAAGGTATAAAAATCACGACGAGTGATTATTTTTGTAAAAAATTGCTATTAAAATCCTAGCAAAGCTTATGCGATCGTCTCTGCGTATCCCGCCAAATGCTTTAAGAGCGTAAGCTTAGTAGAGTCATCTTCATGCTCTTGTGCCAATTGCATAATCTTGCTCTGGAACTGCTCAAGATTTAAATAGCCGCTAACGCCGTCGTGGATTCGCTCACGGCAGTGTTCGGCCCAGCGTTGTTGGTCTTCTGGTTCTAGGCTTTGTGGATAGTTGCGTGCGCGGTAGCGAAATAACAATTCGTTAAAGCGTTTATCTTGAAACGGCAGCTCACGCAGCTGGCTGAGCTGTTCGGGCGCGGCTTGTAGTATTTGTCCCATTAGCTGTTTGTCGCTGTTGCTGGTGAAGCCACCACTATAGAGAGACTGGTCGGGGTCGTGTATAGGGTCGAATGTTTGGCTGTCGAACACGGCCTGTACTTTTTTATCTAAGCCCTGCGCCATGCGGATAGGCTCTACACGGGCGATTTGTTCTTCGATATTAATATTTAAACGCTCCGCAGCAGCGGGGCTGAGGGTTTTTAATGGGGCAATGATAGGACACTTGTTGAGGTGCACGGTCTTTAGGCCTATGCGCTTTAAGCCTTCGGGAAGTTCATCGCGGGGCGTAAAGATGCGCTGTGCTAGGCTATCCGCATCCAAGTCTATTAGCTCGCTAGGGTCTTCAGATAGGTCGTAGACAATCACCCCGTTTTTATTGGTCGGGTGCAGTGCCACCGGCACGATGATAGCAGTACTACTTCGATCCGTCCCGTACATGCCAGAGACGTGCAGCATGGGCTCTTTTACCGCCACAGCCAGTTGTGCTGCGAGTTTGCGCTTGTCGCGGTTGTTGAGGCAGAACTCCCATAGGCGCGGTTGCTTTTCTTTAATGAGCTTGGCTACGGCAATGGTGGCGTAAACATCGCTCATGGCATCGTGGGCCTGCTCGTGACTGATGTCGTTGGCTTGAGTAATAAGCTCTAGTCTGTTCGTTGGCGTACCGTCTTCTGTCACCGGCCAGTTAATACCTTCGGGGCGCAGAGCGCGACACAGGCGAACGACATCGATAATATCCCAGCGCGAGCTGCCATTTTGCCACTCGCGGGCATAGGGGTCGTAGAAGTTGCGATAGAGGCTGTAGCGCATGTGCTCGTCATCGAAACGCAGACTGTTATAGCCCAGTACACAGGTGTTGGGCTGGGCAAACTCCGCGTGTATCTTCTCGATAAAATCGCGCTCGGGCAGGCCTTTTTGTAGCGCTAGCTGAGGACTGATGCCGGTTACCATGCAGGCCTCTGGTTCGGGTAGAAAGTCGCTGGCGGGTTGGCAGTATTGCACCAGAGGCTCGCCAATCGGGTTTAGGTCCATATCCGTGCGCAAGCCAGCAAACTGTGAAATGCGCGAGGTCTTGGGGTCTAGTCCAAAGGTTTCTAAGTCGTACCAGTAGAACGTGTTTTGCATGAGCTTAGTCTTGGCTGATGTACTTTAAAATTTCCACCACCTGTTCAGGCGTCTCCGCGCTGGCTAGTGCCGCTGCATTTACTTCTTTAAGCGGATGAATAATGCCGGGAGCATGCAGGGTAATGATGGATTTATCCAGAGCCGAAGCGTAGCCTGCGTCAAAGGCGGCGTTCCACTGCTTGTACTTGTCCCCAAAGCGCACCACGACCACATCTGCAGCTTGAATATATTTGCGCGTCCGTATGGCATTGATCTTGGCGGATTTATTGTCTTTCCAAAATGGTGTTTCTTCAGCGCCGAGCATGTCGCCACAGTCGTCACTGGAAGCGTGGTCGGTATTCGGGCTGAGAAAAGTAAAGCCTAGGCCGTCACAGCCAGCAATGATCTGCTCGCGCCAGTCGGTGTGAATTTCGCCTGATAAATAGATAGTCCAGTTCATAGTGTGTGCTCAATTAATGTAGTGTTTACCAAGTGATGTCGTCGGGTACTTCAAAACCTGCATAAGGATCGTCGGCATCGACGGTTTCTTGTTTAACAATGTGGATGAAGCGTTTGGGATCAATGGCTTGTAGTGGTGTTGCTAGGGCCACGGGGATAAGCTTGGTTTTGGCTTTGATCACTGTTACGGCTAACTCACCGGCAGCCAAGCGTTTTTGCTGAGATTCTGAGACATAAATACCGCGTACTTTGCCTTCATAAACATAGCTAAACTTAATGCTATTGTCGCCTTGGCTTTCATCTTGAGGTTCTTCAACGGGCTGGTCTTTAAGTAGCTCGGCGATTTTCATATTCATAACACGGCGGTTTTCTGCAAAAGCCTGCTGCGCTTTTTTCGCCTGGGCTTTCTCCGCACTGGCTTTGCTGGCGCCAATCACTTTACTGACTTCTGCATTAGCGACTTCATTGGAGACGGGCGCCTTAGGCTTTTTGTTGGCTGTTTTTTTATGCGGGGGGCGTTTGCCTTTATTGGCGTGCTTGGCTTTACGCTGTGCAGCGCGTTGCTTTTTTTCTTCGTCAGCTTTGCTGATATCGCTTTCGCTAACAAGGCCAGCTTTTAATAATTGGTCTGCAAATGAACTGCTCATAGTGGTTTTTCGCGCTAAAGCCCTACTTAGTATAGGGATATTGTTGAAAAGAGGGATATAATACGCGCCCCATTGTGTAAGTGTAAGTCCCATGTCTAAGATTGTTGTTGCCGCCTTGTATAAATTTGTCAGCCTGCCCGACTACGCGGCGAAGCGCGACATGCTTTTGGCGCATTGCCAGTCTCAGGATGTATTTGGCACATTGCTGCTGGCGGAAGAGGGTGTTAACGGCACGATTGCGGGGCCAAGAGCTGGCGTGGATTCTGTTTTAGCCTATTTACGCGCCGATGAACGCTTAGCCGACCTGGGTCACAAAGAGTCTTATTGCCAAGAAAACCCCTTCTTGCGTATGAAGGTGAAACTCAAGAAGGAGATAGTCACCTTAGGTGTAGAGGGCGTTAGCCCGACCAATGCTGTTGGCCAATATGTGAAGCCTGAGGATTGGAATGCGCTGATCTCCGACCCCGATGTCGTGGTTGTGGATACGCGTAACGATTATGAATGTGAAATTGGTAGCTTCAAGGGCGCGCTTGACCCGAATACGGAAACCTTCCGTGAGTTCCCTGAGTATGTAGAGAAAAACCTAGACCCAGCTAAGCATAAAAAAGTCGCAATGTTTTGTACCGGCGGTATTCGTTGTGAAAAATCGACTAGCTATATGTTGGAGCAAGGCTTTGACGAGGTTTATCATCTACAGGGTGGTATTTTAAAATATTTAGAAGAGGTGCCTGCCGAGGAAAGTTTATGGGAGGGCGAGTGCTTTGTATTTGATGAGCGTGTAGCGGTAAAGCACAATTTAGAGGTAGGGCAGTACGACCAGTGCCACGCCTGCCGTCATCCGATTACCGATGCGGACAAGCAGTCAGAGCACTATGTGCTGGGCATTAGCTGCCCCAAGTGCTTCGATAAAATGACGCAAGAACAGCGACAGCGCTTTGCTGAGCGTCAAAAGCAAATTGATTTAGCCAAGGCTCGCGGTGTTGAGCATATGGCGGGCTCATTAGAAGACGCTAAGCAGCGCAAAGCGCAAGAGCGGGCACGCTTAAAAGCACTGAGCGATAAAGGTCAAGCACGAGCCGAGAAAAAATAATGGCAACTCTTTACTACCAAAAAGACGAACCTTACAGCCAGCGCGTATTGCTGGCGTTTGCCTATGTGAATCCCGTGTGTGAGAAGATCGCGGTGGCGAATGTGGATAGCTTGCCAGAGGCCTATGCGGAGTGCAGTTTGCCGCTGGTAATTGATGGCGAAGAGGTGATGGACAACAGCTTAGAGATTATGGACTGGGTGTTGGAGCCCATGGAAAAGGCTAGCTGGATTGACTGGGATCTCGATGAAATGGATGACAGTGTGTATTTACTGGAGGTCTGCGACGGCCCTTTCAATGATTACTTGCAAGAGTATTTATATGCGGATAGCCCAGAACAACGCAATGAAGCTGCTGAGTGTGCAGTGGGCTTTCTTAAGCAGGTCGACAGTTTGTTGCAAAGCTCTGAATATTTATTAAAAGACCAGCCCATGCTGGTAGATTTTGCCATTTTACCCCTGTTGTTACGTTTTATTCGCCAAGAGCCGAGTTTCTGGCAGGCGAGCATTCCGCCTAAACTGGGGGCGTGGATTAAGAAGTTGTTGGCGGACCCTGTTTGTGAAGGCATACTGAGAGAATAATTAAATCGTATATTAAGGTAACCCTGTGTGTAAAAAGGTTTCAGTAACATTATTAATAAGCGTACTGTGTGGCATATCCGCATATGCCAGCGCCGCAGATGTGTGGAGCGTGCGCAATACTCAGCTACGCAAAAGCCCTTCATTTGTTAGTAAAAAGACTCAAACCGTGGAAAAAGGTGAGCAGTTAGACAAGTTAAAGCGCAAAGGCGGTTGGGTGCAAGTGCAGACAGATAAATCGAAGGGTTGGCTACGCAGTTATGAGCTGCGTAGCAGTAAAGTTAGCTTTAGTGCCAGTGCTGCCAAGCCGGGCTTAAGTGGAACGATAGAGGGTTTGTCGCGCAGTACAGCGAGTTTATTTGGCAAAAAAGCCAGTGCGACGACACAGAAAAGTGTTGTAGCAACATTAGGTGTGCGTGGATTAAGTGAAGATGAGCTGAAAAATGCCAAGCCTAATTATTCCGCAGTGGATGCCTTAAGCAGTTACCAATCTAGTGCCAAGCAAGCTCAGACCTTGGCTACTTCAGCTTCTTTGAAAGCGATACGTGTTAAGTACATAGGTAGGCAGCGATGAAGCATCTAATGACATTGTTTATGGCGGCTTGTCTGCTAGCGGCAGCGCCTGTTCAGGCCTTTGATTTTGGCAAGTTGGGTGACTTGGATAAGCTGGGTAGCAAGTTCAAAGAGGTCAAAGAAAAGACCAAGTATCTACGTGGTGATGTCAGCCTAGAGGAAGAGCGTGCCATGGGACGCCAAATTGCAGCTACTTTGATTGCGGCGGCTCCTGCAGTCAAAAATAAAGATTTACAAGCTTATGTGAACCAAGTGGGTCGCTGGGTAGCACAGCACTCTGAACGCCCCGACTTGGCCTGGACTTTTGCTGTGCTGGATACCAATACAGTGAATGCCTTTGCGGCACCGGGTGGCTATGTATTTATCACCAAGCCCTTATTTTTGTTGTTGCAAAATGAAGCGGAATTGGCGGGAGTGCTAGGCCATGAAATTGCCCATGTGGTGCAAAAACATCATGTAAAAGAGCTGCAAAAGCAGTCTGGTATGAATTTGTTATTACAGGGGGCATTAAAGGCTGGGGATAAAAACTTGGCCAGCAAAGATCGTAAGAGCTTAGATAAGCTGCTGGGTGCAAGTAAGACCCTCTACACCAAAGGCTTGAGCCGTGGTGATGAACATGATGCGGATAAGCGCGGTATCGTGCTCACTGCCCGTGCAGGTTATGACCCCTACGCCTTTATGAGTGTGTTATCGACACTTAACGAGATAGACCCTAACGACAAGTCTCTAGCGTTGATGACTCACACACATCCATCGACTCAGCTACGTTTAGAAAAGCTGGATAAAGTAGTGGATAAGCGCTTAAAACCCTATGCGGGTAAGCCTCTGGTTGAAAAGCGTTTCCAGCAGTACAAAGCTCGTTTGCTTAAGTAGTCGCCCCTATATCGTAATACACAACAGAATATTTAATTCCTTATGTTCCCATTTAAGCAGCTCTCATCTTTATTTTACTTTTTCGGTCGGCGTTTACTGGCCTTTTGGGTGAAATCAAAAGTGCTTCCCGAGAATACTCAAGCCCTCGAGATCGACCCCGATAAGCCGGTATGTTATGTGCTTGAGACGCGCTCGGCGTCTAATTTGATGTTATTAGATTTAAAGTGTCGCGAACTGGGCTTGCCTAGCCCTCGCCAAGTTTTGGGCAGCGAAGAGTTGTCGGGTTGGCGCTCTGTTTATTGCTTAATTCCTCATCGAGGGGCTTTGGCAAAAGGCCGATACTTACGCGACGATACTGGCAAGTTGCAAGGTGTTCTTGAGGCCGTTCAAAATAGCGACGGGGAGCAGGATGTACAATTGGTTCCAGTATTTGTTTTGTGGGGGCGTCCTGTCGAAAAAGAAGATCGTTGGTATAAGGCGATGTTCTCGGACAACTGGAATATTACTGGCCGCTGTAAAAAGCTGATAACAATTATATTGCATGGGCGTAATACCTTGGTGCAGTTTAAGCCTGCTGTATCTATTCAAGAGGAAATGAAAACTAAAGCATGGGTGGGTTTAGATCAGCGCTTAGTTGAAGATATAGGCTCGCGCTTAAATCAGCTGCGCCGAGCTACCACTGGCCCCGATCTTTCCCATCGTCGCACACTAGTCGATGAGTTGTTGAAAACGGTGGCAGTGAAGCGTGCCATCGTTCAAACGATTAATGAAGAAGGCATAAGCAAAGAGAAGGCTGTTGCGAAAGCGCGCAAGTATGCGGATGAAATCGCCGCCAACTACACTTCTTCAGCAATCAAAGTATTTGAGTTCTTGCTTAAATGGCTGTGGGATAAACTGTATGATGGAATTGAAGTAGGTGGCTTTGAGCGTTTACAGGCCACAGCGGCAGGCAATGGCTTAATCTATGTACCTTGTCATCGCAGTCATATCGATTATATGCTGCTGTCTTATATTTTATATACCCGTGGTCTTGTGCCGCCGCATATTGCTGCAGGCATCAATCTGAACCTTCCTTTAGTGGGCTCCTTTTTGCGAGCTTGTGGGGCATTTTATATACGCAGAAGCTTTAAAGACAACCCTTTGTATAGTGCGGTTTTTAATGAATACTTACATGCAAATTTTGTGCGTGGTGTCTCGGTGGAATACTTCGTCGAAGGTGGTCGCAGCCGTACAGGGCGTATGATGGCTCCGCGCCCCGGCATGCTGCAGATGACCGTGCGTAGTTATTTGCGCAATTCTAATATGCCACTGGTGTTTGTACCTGTATATATTGGTTATGAAAAACTGGTTGAGTCGAAAACCTATATTCGCGAACTAGGTGGAAAGAAAAAGAAGAAAGAGAGCGTTTTTGGTATTTTTCGTTCTTTGCAAGGCCTGAAGGGTTCCTTTGGTAAAGTGCACGTGAATTTCGGTGAGCCGATTCCATTAAGTGATGTGTTGACTGAGGTCAACCCAGGCTGGCGCACTGAAAAATATGATGTAAAGTATCGCCCCAGTTGGTTACCTGATGCGGTTAACTTTCTTTCAGACACTATTGCTAGTCGTATTAATGAAGCGGCAGCGGTGAATCCTATCAATTTGCTGGCCGTTGCCTTGCTGTCGACACCCAAGGGTTCAATGGGCGAATCTGAGTTGGCGCGTCAAGCTGAAATGTATTTGACCTTGTTGAAGAAGTTGCCATATTCAGACAGTGTGACGCTGCCCGATATGAGTGGCCAGGAAATGGTTGATTATGTCGAGAAGACAGGGATGCTATTGCGTCACCCCCACGATATGGGTGACGTCTTGCACTTAGACGATAAGGTCTCGGTATTGATGACCTATTTCCGCAATAATGTTTTACATCTATTGATTGTCCCCAGCTTGATTGCCAGTTGCTTTATTAACAAGCGAGAGCTGTCTGACGAGACAGTAGAACATCTAGTTAGCAAGATATACCCGTTTTTGCGTAAAGAGTTAACCTTGCACAGTGCAAAAGATAATCTCGCGAGTGAAATAAAACAGGCAATAAAAACATTATTAGAGATGGGTTTGTTGGTACGCCACTGGGATACTAATGAATTGCGCCGCCCAACCTCTACGACATTAGAGGCAATGCAATTACGTGTGTTAGCAGAGTCGGTTCGCCCGATGCTAGAGCGATACTATATGGGAGTATTTTTATTGCGTCAGCAGCAGTCTGGCAGTTTCACTAATGCAGAACTGGAGACGGAGATGGTGTCTATGGCGAAGCGTATGTCAATGCTGTTTGAGTTGAATTCCCCGGATTATTCTGACAAGGCTTTGTTTAAAAACTTTACGACTACGTTGATGGAGCAGGGCATGGTTAGCACGGATGAGGAAGGAAAGTTACATTACAGTGATGAATTATCAGCCTTCAATCAAGATACAAAGGCGATTTTGTATCAGCAGATACGCCACAGTATTCATCAAATAGTACAAGGTGATTAAAGCCAGTGTGCCGAATATAAAAAAGCCCTCTATAAGAGGGCTTTTTTATATTCGTGAAAGTACGCTACCAGCCCCAGACAACTCCAGGAAGAATATTGTAAAGCTCATAATCCGCATTGCTAGCCTCTTCAAAAGGACCCTGCCCGGAACTATATTTATTAAATATGCCGGCGAGTTTTTCTATTACTGCAGGGTCTTGCAAGGCCTCAATAATGAGCTCTCTGTCTGCAGGTGCAACACGTTGGTTAATAGCTAGACCAAGATTTGGCGATGCTTGAGTTTGGTAGACCGACTTTATTGCTTCACCTGCCGTTTTTAAACGTTGGAAGTTTATGTCGTCGATAACAGCAGCATCGCAGCGGCCTTGTTTGAATTTCTCATACACATTGCTATAGCTACCTTTTACTTCCCTTACAACGGGTTGTGATACTGGATTGGTAAACTCTTTTTTAATCATTACGCCGCTGAAGTTAGGTGAGGGAAGCATGCAAATACGTGCTGTGTTCAAACTCGCTAGGCTGTCAGCCGTATTGTCTTGATTGACAACAACATGATGCTGGACTTGCCCGGGAAGGCGAGCCAAGGCACTCATAGATAACTGAGATTCATAGGATGTCACATAAGCAATAATATGTGGTTCGGTAAGAAGAATGTCGTAGCTGCTGTTAAGGATTTCTTTTGAAAAGTATTGCCAGTCACGACTATAGTCAACGCTGACATCAATTCCGAGTGCTTCACCCAATATCTCCGCCATTGGTGCATATAATGACTCAGCTACTTTGGTGTCTTCGAGCGGCGAGCCGCCCATTAAAAGTGATGCTTGGCTATTCAGTGAGCTAAAAAGAGCCACAATGCCCACGAATGTTTTTAAGTTTCCCATGCTAACCCTCTATGTTACGCCTCTATGTTAAGCTCCTTTTATATACGAGGTGTTATAATATTAATGTTTTAATATCATTATGACAGGGTCGAATAAATACTCAAGTTGAGACACGATTCTTAATATTTTTGTGCACGATCGTTATTGTTGGCGTGTAAACACCCAATTGGCGTCTCCAGAGAGCTTGCTGTTGTAGCTATAGCCTTCCCAATTAAAGGCTTTGATATCCTGCGCCTTAATAATCTCATTTTCGATAATATAGCGGCTCATTAGCCCGCGCGCGCGTTTGGCGTAGACGCCGATCATTTTGTAGGCGCCATCTTTGTACTCTTTAAATTGTGGCGTGATTAGCTGGCCGTCGAGCTGTTGGGTTTTGACGGACTTGAAATATTCATTGGACGCTAGGTTAATGAGGCTGTCGCTTCCAGATTGGCTTAAGGCGTGGTTTACGGCGGTGGTTATTTGCTCACCCCAAAACTCATACAGATTTTTGCCTCTGGGGTTGCTCAGGCGCGTGCCCATTTCTAAGCGATAAGCTTGCATGAGATCCAAGGGGCGTAATAGGCCGTAAAGCCCAGATAACATACGCAGATGTTGTTGAGCAAAGTCTAAATTGGCCTGTGTGAAGGTATCCGCATTCATCCCTGCATAAACATCACCTTTAAATGCCAGTAAGGCAGGCTTGGCATTTTGCGGGCTAAAGGGTTGAGACCATTGCTGATAGCGGGCGACATTCAACTCAGCTAGCTTGTCGCTTAGGTGCATGAGCTTGGCAATGTCGCCTTTACTTAGTTGTTTAACGGTGTCAATAAGCTCTTGAGCATCATCTAAAAACTCACACTGAGTATAGCGTTCGGTAATGGGTGCGGTGTCAAAATCTAGCTTCTTCGCGGGGGATATTAGTATCAACATATTGCGTGACCTTGGGCACTTCACAATCGTAAGGGAGCTGCTATTGTAACCTAGCCTTATACAGAGTTGGAAAGTTATGCCTAAAGATAAGACCTCTAATAGTACTCAAGCCCCCGTTACGAAGGGTAAGCGCTTTATGAAGCTAGCGGGAATGTCTGCGTCTGTGGCTGGCCGTTATGCCGGTAATAAAGTAAAGCAGGCTTTTCAAACGGCGGAGCAACGTGCCGACTCTGCGACGCAAATGTATGACAATATTGGCAATGAGATTACCGATACACTGGGTGAGTTAAAAGGCGCTGTCATGAAAGTAGGGCAAATTGCCTCCCAGGCCAAGGATCTATTCCCTGCGGAAGTCTCAGACGCCTTGGTCAAACTGCAAAAAGAAGCGCCGCCGATGCCCTATAGTGTTATTGCCGAGCAAATTGAAGCCAGTTTGGGCCAGTCGCCACAGGGTCTATTTAAGTCTTTTGACGAAAGCCCTTTTGCGGCGGCTTCGATTGGTCAGGTACACCGTGCGGTAACACCAGAAGGCCAAGAGGTTGTAGTGAAAATTCAATATCCAGGGGTAAAGGAGTCGGTAGATTCTGATATGGCTCATTTGCGCTTTGCCCTGAAAGCCAGTCGTTTATTGAAAGTGAAAAAAGCCGTGGCGGATGCGTATTTTGCGGAAATTCGTGAGCGAATTATGGAAGAGTTAGACTACGTAAATGAGGCGGCTAACCTTAACTTATTTCGTGAGTTTCACAGTAGGCACGACCCTAAATTAGTTATTCCTGAAGTGATTGATGAGTTTAGTACTCATAATGTGCTGACATTAAGCTTTGAAGACGGTGATCATTTAAATGAAGTAAAAGATAAGAACTATTCTGAGGCAGCTATTACAGAAATTGGCCTGCGCATTTTTGAGGTTATGGGACGCGAGATATTTGAGCTTAAAGCCGTGCATGGAGACCCCCACCCTGGCAATTTCGCCTTTCGCCCGGATGGCTCAGTGGTGATGTATGATTTTGGTTGCATTAAACGCCTAGACCCACATATTGTTAAGCATTATAGAGACATCATAGAAGCGGGTTTGAGCGGTGACTTAGATCAGCTAGATGCTTCACTGATTGCTATTGGTGGGCGTATTGCCAAGGGGCCAAAGATAGAAGATGCGTATTATGAACTGTGGCGTGAGATATTTTTACGTCCCTTTTTGACGAACGAACCCTTTGACTTTTCTACTGCGACTATGCACGAGGATGTAGTGAAGAACATTCCAGGCGCCATGAAGCGGATGGATTCCTTTCAGCCTGTGGTTGAGACGGCCTTTATGGATAGAGCGGTTGGCGGGCACTACAACACCATGCGTGAGCTGGGGGTGAAGGCGTGCTTTGCAGGGCCTTTATATGACTTATTGGAAATTCCCCAGCCTTAAGTTATCTGCTTGTCGTTAATAATGGATGTTTAAATTCGGTCTTTTTAAATGGCTGTGGCAAAATCCCGCCCATGAGTAGTAAAGACAAGCAAACATATAATCTAAACAAACTTCACAAACGCTTGCGCCGCAAGGTGGGGCAGGCAATTGTCGACTTCAATATGATTGAAGAGGGCGACAAGGTGATGGTTTGTCTGTCAGGCGGTAAAGATAGTTACACCTTGTTAGACATATTGATGAATCTGCAGCGGTCTGCGCCGATTCAATTCAAGTTAGTCGCGGTTAATCTCGATCAAAAACAACCAGGCTTCCCTGAACATGTATTACCTGATTATCTAGAAGCACTGGGTGTGGAGTATCACATCATTGAAAAAGACACGTATTCAGTGGTTAAAGAACTCGTGCCTGAGGGTAAAACAACTTGCAGCCTGTGCTCGCGCCTGCGCCGCGGTAGTTTATATGGATATGCTGAAGCGGAGGGCTTTACTAAAATAGCCTTGGGTCATCACCGCGATGATATTGTCGAGACGATGTTTTTGAATATGTTTTATGGGGGCAAGATGAAGGCGATGCCGCCTAAGTTGCTCAGCGATGATAAGAAAAATATCGTCATACGCCCGTTGGCTTATTGTAAAGAGGCTGACATCGCGGCTTACTCGACGGCTAAAGCATTCCCTATTATTCCTTGTAACCTGTGTGGCTCACAGCCGAATATGCAGCGCCAAAATGTAAAAGCTATGCTGCAAGCTTGGGAGAAAGATTTCCCTGGGAGAACGGAAACCATTTTTTCTGCATTGCAGGATGTGGCGCCTTCTCAGTTGGCAGATCGAAATCTATTTGATTTTGCGAGTCTGTCTCAACAGTGCAATGACAACGCCAAAGCCTGGCCTGCCGACAGTGTTGATAGAGGCGTAGATTTACAAGAGATGCAATTAAGCTTACAGGCCAAAACTGATTTTGGCTTTCAAATGCCTTAGAGTGAAATTTCCTTCTGCTGGCTAGCCAGCGCTTCCTCTTGGCTCATATTGTCAAAGGTTGTATGCAGCATGCGCCAGGCGACTAGGCAGGCTATGCCATTGCCAAATACGGTGCCTGCAAGCAGTCCCTTGTAACCCCATAGCTCGCCGCCCAACCATGCGCAGGGGGCAAGGCAAAAAAATACCCGTATCAATGTTAACCAGAGTGTTTTTCTGGGCTGTTTGGCAGAGTTGAACGCGGTGTTAATAATAATAACAAGTGCATAAAAAGTTGAGCCAAACATAACAATGTAAAGGTATTGTCGACTTAATTCGATGACGGCAGGGTCGTTACTAAAAATCCCAGCCAGCCATGGAGCGGTGAGGGCCACTAACAGATAAACACAAAACTGAAATACTAAGGTGAAACGCAGTGATAGTGTTAAGGCCTGCCTAGCCCTTTCGCTGTTACCAGCCCCTAAGTTCTGTGCCATATAAGGCGATAGTGCTGAGGTAAGGGCAAAGATTACGATCATGCTCATGGCCTCTATTCTTGTGCCTGCGCCCAGGGCTGCAACCGCTTGTTCGCCAAAGCGTGCGACTAAAGCGGTTAAGATCGCCGCTGCGATAGGGGTGAGCATATTCGCCGCTGAGATCGGCATGGCAACTTTTAACAATGCGCCCCAAAACTTCTTCAGCTCCCCCCATGATGGCAAATGAAAATCGAGCAAGCCTTCGCGAACGTGTAGCAAGTATAGCCCGCCGAGCAAGCCTGCAAACCAAGAGATAGCGCTGGAGATGGCTGCGCCTTGCACGCCCATTTCTGGAAAGGGGCCAATACCAAAAATAAGCAAAGGGTCAATGATTGCATTGAGCAGGCCAGAGCCGAGCATCAATAAACTGGGCCACTTGGTGTCGCCTGTTGCTCGTATTGCAGCATTGCCGATCATGGGGATCACTAGTAATACCACAGAGGGGTACCAAATCAGCATATATTGCTTGATATAGGGCAAAGTATTATCCGTCGCACCGAGTAAGCGAAACAAGGGCTCTAAGGTCAGTATGCCTAAGGCGGCCATCAATATAACCAGAAGAATGGATAGCAGAAGACTGTCGGTGGTGATGCGCTTGGCAGTGCTACTATCTCCTTGGCCAATGACTTGAGCAAGGAGTACGGACGTGCCTATACCTAGACCAATGGTCAAGCTGGTGATGGTGAAAGTAACAGGAAAGGTAAAGCTAATAGCCGCCAGCTGGGTGGTGCCGAGTAAGCCTATAAAATAAGTATCTATTGCCTGAAAAAACATAATGGCAAATATGCCAATGATCATTGGCCCGGTCATACGACGCAATATCGTAGAAATAGGGCCGTTTAGTATGTCGTTGGAACTTATGGGCATAGTACAGCGTGTTTAGCTAGGCAGAAACCGCATGCTAACACACTCTTAAATAGACAGGGCTATGCGGATGGTCTCTTAGGCAGGCTGTATAGCTATTTCACTAGACTCAACCTGTGCGCGAATAAAGGGGATTACTTCGTTGGCGCGTAGGGGCTTGGCATAATAAAAGCCCTGTGCGTACTGGCACCCCATGGACTTGAGCAACTCAACTTGCTCTTCGGTCTCTACGCCTTCTGCGGTCACAGAAATACCTAGGTGTGAGCCCATGTCTATAATAGTGTGAACGATCTTACGCGCTTCTTGGCTATGTACCATATCTTGTACAAAGCTCATGTCTATCTTTAGCATGTCGAAGTTTAGCTTGCGCAAGTAGCTGAGAGAGGAAAAGCCTGTGCCAAAGTCATCCATACATAGATGTACACCTTTACTGCGTAGCTCTTCAAACATAGAAAAAGCCATGAGTTCATTTTTCAAAATAGAGCTTTCCGTTAGCTCTATTTTGAGGTGACTGCCATTAATGCCGCTACTGTTGATATTGTTAAGTATATTGTCCATTCCTGGACGGCTATTAAAGTTACGCGCTGAGTGATTAACATTGACTGATAAGTTACTGATGCTAGTGAGCGCCGCTCGCCATTGTGCTAACTCTTCTACTGCCGCTTTTAAAACCATCTGGTCGATCTGTTGAATGACGCCAATCTCTTCCGCAACAGGAACAAATTTATCCGGCGATACTTCATGTAAGGTGGGGTGCGCCCATCTGACCAAGGCTTCCATCGAGTGAGTGATGCCCGTAGATAAGTCGACAATGGGTTGGTAGCGATTAAAGAACTCTTGAGCGTCGATGCCACGACGTATATCACCTTCTATTTCAATGCGTTTAACGGCTTCGACATGCATGTGCTTATTGAACAGCTCGTATCGTCCTCTTCCGGTGTTCTTGGCGCGGTACATAGCGATATCCGCATCGCGGACGATATCTTCAGTGCTTAAGTGTTTACCTTGGCAGACGGTGATGCCAATGCTGATGGTTTCAATCACTTCGTGGCCTTTGATACTAAAAGGCTGGTTAAATTGCTTATGAATGTGTTTGACCACCTTGATGACTTCGGTGACTTCCTTGGCATTTTCGACTATCACTCCAAATTCATCGCCGCCAAGTCGAGCGACAAAATCTTCGGGCCGCACGCTAGAGCGTATGCGTAAGCCAACTTCCTTCAGCAGGGTATTGCCGGACTGGTGGCCTAGACTTTCATTGATAACTTTAAAGCTATCCAAATCCATAAGTAATACCGCAAAACTTTCATGGGGCACGCGGGCGCAAATCCCCCCCAAATATTCAATTCGGTTAATAAATTGAGTGCGGTTAGGCAGACCAGTTAACTGGTCGTGTAAAGTGTAGTGGTCGAGCTTTTCTTGTAAGTCATTCTGACTGATGCGGTCTTGTAGGTGCTGTCGGCGTATCATCCAAAGGCACAGCATCATGATGCTATAGAGTAGTAATAAGCCTGCAGTAATAAGGAGGCTAGAGATGAGTTTCTGCTGGTCAATCTGAGATCGATATTCTCTGTGATCCGTTTGTATAGAGATAACCCCTAAAGGTAGGTCGTTGTCATTTTTTAGAACGGGAAGATAGGTTACAAAGAGGTCATGTGCTTGACGGCCTTTCTTTGGATGAGTCTTGCTAATGACGCGATGCAGCGTGACTTCTTCTCCTGTCATAGCCGCTTTGAAGCCTTCATCTATACGCTGCTTGTATAATAGGTAAGCGCTAGTAGAGTAAATAATACGACCTTGCTGATTGCGCACACTGATTTCACTAATTGGTGCGCCCAATACATCACGGCTAATGGCGGCATCCAGTCGTCGTACTATAGGTGTTTCTAATATTAAGCTGGGTGATTCAGCGTAGTTATCAATTTCAGAGAATAGTGGAGGGAGCAGCGGAGTCGCAGCATTGGCGATGCTCCAAGATAGCGTGCGATTACTGTTGTGGGCATTGCTGAGAAAATTTTGCTCTATTTGCTCACAAGTTAGGTACACAGTAATGCCTGCTACACAGGGCATAACAAAAGACGCAACCGCCGTAAAAATACGCAGTAGATTTAACACAACATCACCTCATGGTATGAGTGACAGGTCCATTGTCCTCACGGTAGTATTTTTATAAAAGCTTGTCTGGGCAAGTTCTTCAATTATTATTGCGAAGATCATATCTGTCTTATGTTTGCGCGGCAAGACATCAAGTCATAAAAAACCACCTAAATTTAGGTATGTGAGTTTTAGACATAAATCATCAAGCCTATTGGGTATCGTAATCCAAAATAGGTGCCAGCCAGCGCTCGGCGACGTTCAATTCCATGCCTTTGCGCTGTGCATAATCCGCCACCTGATCTTTATCGATCATACCTGTGCCCATGTACTTGACTTCAGGGTGAGCGAAGTACCAGCCAGATACCGCGGCGGTGGGAAACATGGCAAAGCTTTCAGTGATGTTCAGGCCGATAGTCTCGTCAGGTTTTAGCAAATTCCACAGTAGGGCCTTTTCTGTGTGGTCTGGGCAGGCGGGGTAGCCGGGAGCAGGGCGAATGCCGCGGTACTGTTCTTTGATCATTGCTTCATTGTCGAGTGTTTCATCGCTGCTGTAGCCCCAGTAATCCTTACGCACTAATTCGTGCATACGTTCAGCAAAGGCCTCTGCCAACCTATCCGCAAGGGCTTTGATCATGATGGAGCTGTAGTCGTCGTGGTCGGCCTCAAAGCGCTCGATATGCTCGTCTATGCCAATGCCTGCAGTGACCGCGAAGGCGCCTAGGTAGTCTTGTACGCCGCTGTCTTTGGGGGCGATGTAATCGGTGAGGCACATATTAGGGCGGTCGCCACGGCGCTCTGTTTGCTGGCGGATGTGATGCAGGGTGATCATTGCATCGCCGCGGGACTCATCCGTATATAGCTCAATATCGTCGTCGTTAACCGAGTTAGCAGGGTAGAGGCCAATCACCCCTTTCGCGGTCAACCACTTCTCTTCGACAATCTGCTTGAGCATAGCTTGGGCGTCGGCGAACAGCTTCGTGGCCGCTTCGCCTACGGTTTCTTCACCCACGACAGTGTCATCACTGAGGATGCGTGGATATTTCCCCGCGAGCTCCCAAGAGGCAAAGAAGGGTGTCCAGTCGATGCGTTCGAGTAGGTCTTCCAGTGGGTAGTTGTCGAAGACTTTGTTGCCGATAAAGCTTGGCGTGGTGATATCTTCCTGTTTGAAATCCACCTTCACTTTGTTGGCGCGGGCAGCAGCCAGCGTCATTTGCTTTTTCTTGTCTTGGTTTGCCAAGCGCTTGATTCGGGCTTTTTCGTACTCTGCTTTGATCCCCGCAACATAGTCGCCGCGCTGCTCTTCATTGAGCAAGGTGCTGGCGACACCCACCGCGCGAGAGGCGTCGGCCACGTAGATGGCGGCGTGCTCGTAGGCCGGGTCAATTTTCACCGCAGTGTGAATTTTTGATGTCGTTGCACCGCCAATCAGCAGGGGTAAGTTCATACCTTGGCGCTGTAGCTCTTTGGCCACGTAAACCATTTCGTCTAATGATGGCGTGATCAGGCCCGATAGACCAATGATGTCTGCCCTGTGTTCCACTGCCGCTTTTAAGATGTCTTCACAGGGCACCATAACGCCCAGGTCGACCACTTCATAGCCATTACATTGCAGTACCACGCCCACGATGTTTTTACCGATATCGTGTACATCGCCCTTGACCGTCGCCATGATGATCTTGCCGTTACTGACGTCGACCATGCCGAGCTCTTCTTTTTCCTTATCCATATAAGGCATTAGATAAGCCACGGATTTTTTCATCACTCGTGCAGACTTAACCACCTGGGGTAGGAACATTTTACCGGAGCCGAAGAGATCGCCGACCACATTCATGCCATCCATTAAAGGCCCTTCGATCACGTGCAGTGGCCTATCCGCATTGGCGCGGGCCTCTTCGGTATCTGCGTCGATATAGTCGGTAATGCCTTTAACCAAGGAATGCTCTAAACGCTTTTCCACCGGCCACTCGCGCCAAGCGAGGTCTTCGACCTTGGCTTTAGCAGAGCCATCGCCACGATATTGCTCAGCGATATCCAACAAACGCTCCGTGGCATCGTCACGGCGGTTGAGCACGGCGTCTTCTACGGCGATTCGCAGTTCGTCGGGGATGTTGTCATAGATCTCAAGCTGTCCCGCGTTAACGATACCCATGTCCATGCCTTCTTGAATGGCGTAGTACAGGAATACGGCGTGTATCGCTTCGCGCACGGGGTTGTTGCCACGGAAGGAGAAGGACACGTTGGAGACGCCGCCGGAAATCATGGCGTAGGGCAGGGTGGTTTTTATATCGGTGACGGCTTCGATGAAGTCTACCGCGTAATTATTGTGCTCCTCAATACCGGTGGCAATGGCGAATATATTGGGGTCGAAGATAATGTCTTCAGGGGGGAAGCCAATCTCCGTGAGTATATTGTAGGCGCGGGTACAGATCTCTGTTTTACGCGCGCGGGTGTCCGCTTGGCCGACGGTGTCGAAGGCCATGACGATGACAGCGGCACCGTATTTACGACACAGCTTGGCCTGCTTGATAAACTGCTCTTCCCCTTCCTTCATGGAAATAGAGTTCACAATGCCCTTGCCTTGAATGCACTTGAGCCCTGCCTCGATCACTTCCCATTTCGAGGAATCGACCATGATCGGTACTTTGGAAATCTCAGGCTCTGAGGCGACTAGGTTCAAGAAGCGCGTCATACTGGCGACACCGTCGAGCATGCCTTCGTCCATATTGATGTCGATGATCTGGGCGCCGTTCTCGACTTGTTGTTGAGCAACGCTTAATGCCGTGTCGAAGTCTTCCTCTTTAATCAAGCGTAGAAAGCGAGCAGAACCGGTGACGTTGGTACGCTCACCAACATTGGTGAATAAGCTGTCTTTGCCGATATTGTAAGGCTCTAGGCCTGATAGGCGACACTCAATCGGAATTTCAACTTCTGGACGTGGAGCTACGCCTTCAACAGCATCTGTGATGGCTTGGATATGTTCTGGCGTGGTGCCACAGCAGCCACCGATAATATTTAAGAAACCAGACTCTGCCCATTCTTTAATATGCACCGCCATGTCTTCCGGGCTAAGATCATATTCGCCCATTTCGTTCGGCAAGCCCGCATTGGGGTGAGCTGAAACCTTGCAGTCACAAATACGCGACAGCTCTTTCACATACTGGCGCAGCTCGGCTGGGCCAAGAGCACAGTTAAGCCCGATAGAAATGGGCTCAGCATGGCGCAAGGAATTGTAGAAGGCTTCAGTGGTTTGTCCTGTGAGTGTACGCCCCGAGGCATCGGTAATCGTGCCCGAAATCATAATCGGCAATTCAAACCCCAGCTCTTCGAAGGTGGTTTTTACCGCGAAGATGGCTGCCTTGGCATTTAGTGTATCGAATACGGTCTCGATGAGGATGATATCCG
>CAZBWS010000026.1:1427-6845 GCA_964495705.1 uncultured Gammaproteobacteria bacterium | reverse complement strand
GTTTCCAGAATCTCCGCGCCACCTTCCATATAGCCCGTATAAATATCATGGATAATTTGCGGCTGAGTGATTGAAAGCAGGTCATTGTTGCCCTTCACGTCCGTATGCCAGTTGGCAAAGCGCTCGCCGCGATAGTCAGCCTCCTCCAGCTTATAGCCCTGGATCATCGTGCCCATGCCGCCGTCGAGCATGACGATGCGTTCGTCGAGTGTTTTTTTCAGTAGGGCGATACGGTCGTTGCGAGTCATGGCTTTGCCTGTTTGTACTGTCATCTTGAGCGAAGCGCTAGCACAGATCGAAAGATCTGGGTTACAGAGCTTTCGGTTGAGAGAGGCTTTCTCTAGGGGTGGAGTTAAGTGGGGCATTATACCTATATATGTGCACGGGCAGTAGGGAGTAAATGCGGATAGGTTGTGAAGCGAACTCAAAGCCAACTTGAGTATGATTCATGACAAAGCGCACAATCCCGTTAAAAATTAAAGTACAATCCCGCCCAAGACATAAGGTGCTCAAGCCCTATCCAGTGGTGAGAGATAATCGGGAAGATTGGTGACGCATTATGCGAAATCCAACGCTGCCCCCGCAACGGTAATGGAATAACCTCGGCATACAGCCACTGTTCGAAAGAATGGGAAGGCGTTGAGGTTGATGTTCCTAAGCCCGGAGACCGGCCTTATGATTGCGTTGCGATAGCGGTGGGCTTGTTCGTGACAAAAGTATTATCAAAAGTGAATATCATGAAAAAACTGAACTCTTCTCTCGTGCTGGGTGCTGCGCTGACGGCTCTTAGTGGACAAGCTGCGGCTGAATTGCGTGTGGTTGTTACGCCGACAAAAACTGAAAAGCCTATTTCTGAGGTTATTGCTAATACAGCGGTTATAACTAGTGAACAAATAGAGCGCTTACAGCCGCAAGATATACAGCAGTTATTAAATACGGTGAGTGGTTTGGACTTTAGGGATAGTGGAGGTCGCGGTAGTGCAAGTGGTGTTTTTATTCGTGGCACCACACCAAACCAGCAAATAGTTCTTTTAGATGGTGTGCGCATTAGCAGTGCAACCACGGGAGCTGCTGATCTGTCGCTGATTCCAGTAGAGCTTATTGATCGAATTGAGGTTGTTAAGGGCCCTGTTTCTGGATTATATGGAGCGGATGCAGTAGGTGGTGTGATCCAAATATTCACTAAAAAAGATGTGAAGCTTGGTCAGAACGGTATTACACGTGTAAGTATTGGTAGTAATGATACTCAAGAGATTAGCCAAACTTTAATGCATAAAGCAGATAAATTCCAAGTTCTTGCGAATGTAACACGAGAAAAAAAAGACGGTATAGACCGAACAACGATTACTACTGGTGGTAATAATGATACGGACGGTTTTGAAGAAACAGCTGGTAATGTGTCTTTGGGGATAGATTTAAACGAGGCAACCAAAATTCAAGCTGGCGTGGTTTGGGGCAAGAATAAAGTAGAGTTTGATAATACGTTTGGAGCAGATGCTAATAATGAGACGACTAATAGAACACGTATAGCTTCTTGGAAGTTAACACATGATGTTGATGAGAGGTTAACGGTGTCTGCTGATTTGGGCTATTTCAAAAATGAGTCCAGTACGCTATCTAATAACCCGTTTAGTTTTTTCGAAACGCAAAGAGGTGATGCTGAACTAAAAGCAGATTGGAGTTTAAACGAGAACGTAAAACTATTGTTTGGTACAGATTATCGAAAGTCAGAAATAGAGTCGACGACTGACTTCCCTGAAACAGAGAGAGATAATAACGGTGTTTTTGCTTCAGTGCTAACAGAAAAAGGTAAATTAGGTTTTAATGCAAACATTCGCTATGACGATAATGAGGCCTATGGTGAAGAGACTACAGGAAGTGTTTTATTTAGTGTGGCTGTGACCGATTCTATTGATTACACCATTAGTTATGGAACTGCATTTGTAGCGCCTTCCTTTAACCAGTTGTTTTTCCCGTTCTTCGGTAATGAAAATCTTAATCCCGAAGAGTCTGAGACCATTGAAGTGGGTTTGCGTGGTACGCATGAAAATGTTGTGTGGAATATAGCTGCATATAGTACCAATATAGAAAATTTAATTGCATTTGATAACTCTACATTTTTAGCAGGTAATATTGACGAAGCAGATATCACCGGGCTTGAATTGGGTGCCAATGTAAATTTGGGTGATTATTTTGTCTCTGCGCAGCTCGATTATAGTGAAGCTAGAGATGCGCAGACAGATGAGTTTTTAACTGATCGCGCATTGGTGAATGCAAATATTGAAACAGGTTATCGCTTTGAAAAAGGTGTGGTGAGTGTCGATGTAGATGCAGAGCATGGTAGACGCGACTCAAGTTTAGTATTGCCTGGATTCGCAGTTGTGGGACTTTCAGGTGTTTACAATGTGACAGATAATTTAAAACTATCTGCTCGCATCGATAATTTATTAGATAAAGACTATTCTGTTAATGTAGCGAATTCATTTAGTGGTGATTTTTTCCGTAATGATGGCCGGGCTTATAAAGCATCAGCTGCTTATTCTTTCTAAAAGAAATTTTAGTCATTAAAAGGCCAGCTAAACGCTGGCCTTTTTTTCATAAGAGGTATTGAAATGAGCGACGAAAACAATAAAAACCAAAAACACAAAAAAGCCATGCAACAACAAAAAGAAAATGTTGATGCAAAGATAGAATCGGCGGATATTGAACGCGGTGTTTCTATTCTACTAACGGGTAACGGCAAGGGTAAATCTAGCTCTGCCTTTGGTATGGTGATGCGTGCGATGGGTTATGGCCACAAAATTGGAGTAGTCCAGTTTATTAAAGGTGTGCAGTTGTCAGGAGAGGAATTATTCCTGCGTGATTATGCAGAGAAAAATCCAGAGCAAATTGAGTTTTATCAAATGGGTACTGGCTTTACTTGGAATACGCAAGATAGAACGGCCGACACAGAAGCGGCAGAATGCACTTGGGAGGTGGCTAAAAAAATGCTGGCGGACGACAGCTTTGACTTGGTTGTTTTGGACGAGCTGACGTATATGCTAGGTTATGATTACTTGCCTGAAAATGCTGTGCTAAGCGCGTTAGAACAAAGCCCTGTGGAGCAAAGCGTAGTGGTGACTGGTCGAGGCGGTGGTACTAAGCTGCGCGAGATAATGGATACGGTATCTGAAATAAAAGATATTAAGCACGCTTTCAATTCAGGAATTAAGGCGCGCAAGGGCGTAGATTTTTAAGTGCCGACTAAGACGCTAATGGTCCAAGGCACTACCTCTGATGCGGGCAAGTCCGTATTAGTAGCGGGCTTGTGCCGATTGTTGGCGCGTCGTGGTGTAAAGGTTGCTCCGATGAAGCCACAAAATATGGCTTTGAATTCGGCTGTCACGGTCGATGGCGGGGAAATTGGCCGCGCACAAGCAGTGCAAGCTCAGGCCTGTTTTCTTGAGCCCCATACGGATATGAACCCCATACTGCTAAAGCCCAGTAGTGATACAGGCGCGCAGGTCATCGTTCATGGCAAGGCGCTGAATAACATGCAGGCCAGCCAGTATCACGACTATAAAAAAGTCGCGATGGATGCGGTATTGGAATCTCATCGGCGGCTCGTACAGCAATATGAAGCAATTATTGTTGAGGGGGCGGGAAGCCCAGCAGAAATTAACCTGCGCGAAGGCGATATTGCTAATATGGGCTTTGCTGAGGCGGTCGATTGCCCAGTGATTATTATTGCGGATATAGACCGTGGCGGTGTGTTTGCCCATTTAGTCGGCACGCTAGATTTGTTGTCAGAGTCTGAGCAACAGCGTGTGGTGGGTTTTGTGATCAACCGCTTTCGCGGTGATATGGCTTTATTACAGCCGGGTATTGACTGGCTTGAACAGCGCACGGGCAAGCCGGTGTTGGCGACGCTGCCCTATCTGCAAGATTTCTATTTGGATGCCGAAGATGCCGTGGATACGCAGCAGGTACTGGATGCGGATAGCTTGAAATTAAAGGTTGTTGTGCCGGTCTATCCACGCACGAGCAATCACACAGACTTTGATGCCCTGCGCCAACACCCCCGTGTTGATTTGATTATGGTGGGGCCTGGGGCTGAATTACCCGGGGCAGATTTAATTATCTTGCCGGGCTCTAAAAATGTGCAAGCCGATCTACAATCACTGAGAGACTTTGCTTGGGATCAGGCCATCGCCAAGCATCTGCGTTACGGCGGCAAGTTGCTTGGCATTTGTGGAGGCTTTCAAATGCTGGGCCAGAGTATTAGCGACCCCGAAAGTATTGAGTCTTGTGTCATGCAAAGCCAAGGCTTGGCTTATTTATCCGTCGATACCGTGCTGTTGGCGCATAAGCAGCTGCGCAGAATTACAGGGCAATTAAGTGGAGGAGTCACTGTGCAGGGTTATGAGATTCACTGTGGCGAAAGCTCCCCTGTGCAGCAGGCTTTTTGCCGTTTAGAGGACGGACGAGAAGACGGCGAAATTTCTGCGGATAACTGTGTTGCAGGCACCTACCTACACGGACTATTTGATGACCCTGAAGCCGCCGACACGCTATTGAAGTGGGCGGGTTTAGAGGCCGGTGGCGCCATAGATTTGAAACAGAAGCGCGACCAGCAATTAGAGCGTTTGGCGGATTGTATAGAAGAACATTTCGATAGGGATTTTTTAGCGGCGTATAGCGTGACAGCTCAAGCGCAGGAGGCATCGTGTTAGAGTCTATCCGCATGCGACGTATCGCTATTGCTTGGGTGTATCTGGTCTTAGCCTTAGCCGTGGTAGTGTTGTTGTTGTCTTCTATTTATATGGGCACTATTTCTATTGGCATCGCCGATATTGTTAGCGCGCTTTTTAGCGCTGATGGCAAAGAACAGTATAGCTTGGTGATCAATCACATTCGCTTGCCGCGTGCCTTATTAGCCGCATTGATTGGTGCCGTGTTGGGTGTGTGTGGGGCGGCAAGTCAGGGCTTATTTAGAAACCCCTTGGCCGACCCGTCTTTGATAGGCGTGACATCAGGGGCAAGTATGGGCGCCAGTGCGGTGATCGTTTTGGCGGGCACGGCGATTAGCCCCGTGTTGGGTTTGTCTTTGGTTTCCATGGGCGCCTTCATTGGCGGTATTGCGGCGGTGTGGTTGGTATATCGCTTATCGAATCATGGCGTCTCTGTTGCCAGCATGTTGTTGGCGGGTATCGCGATCACTTATTTGGCGAGCAGCACGACAAGCTTGTTTGAATACTATGCGGACAATGAAATGCTGCGTCGCATCAGCTTGTGGCGCATGGGTGGGCTGGATGGGGCTAACTATTTGCAGGTGAGTTGTGCGGCTGTGGCCTTATTGGTTTTGATTATTGTGTTGCCTCGCTATAGTTCGGCCTTGAATGCACTGTTGTTAGGAGAGTCTGAGGCACGCTATTTAGG
>CAZBWS010000026.1:0-1327 GCA_964495705.1 uncultured Gammaproteobacteria bacterium | reverse complement strand
TTGCTACGTCATCGCTATCAATACGGGATGCAGAGCTGATGAGTTTAAAAGTCACTTCATTAACGGCAAAGCAATCCCTGTTTTCTGATGTCAGCTTTGAGTTGGCCGCTGGGGACGTCTTAGCAATTATTGGCCCTAATGGCGCGGGCAAGACCAGCCTGCTGAAATCCTTGGTCGATGAATGGCGCTGTGAACAAGGAGAAGTCAGCTATCACGGCCTAGCTTTGAAGGACTGGCCTGCGGTCGAGCGCGCCAAGCAGTTAGCGATATTGCCCCAGCAAAGTTTATTGAACTTCCCTTATACGGTGGAAGAGGTGGTGATGCTGGGGCGTACTCCTCATGCCACGGGGCAAAAGGTCGACAGGGCAATAGTCGATGCCGCCATCGCTGAAGTTGATTTAGGTCACTTGCGACAAAAGCTTTACACCCAACTTTCCGGCGGTGAAAAGCAACGCACACAGCTCGCACGGGCGATGACGCAAATCAGTAGCATTGATGAAGCTAATGACGATGCTCCGCGTTATTTATTTCTGGATGAACCGACCTCTTCCCTTGATCTGGGGCACCAAAAGCAATTGATGCAATGGGTGCAACGCTTTGCACAACAGGGTGTCAGTATTGTGATGGTGGTACATGATGTGAGCTTGGCTGCGCGCTATGCGGATAGGCTGCTAGCCATGCGTGAGGGCAGGGTGGTGGCCTTCGGTTCTGCCCACGAAGTAGTCAGTGAGTCGGTGATGAAAGAGTTATACCAAGTAGACGTAAAAGTGATTCCTCATCCTGAAACGGGCTTTCCCGTTGTGTTGGGGGTATAAATGTTGCAGTTGATTTTAGGCGGCGCACGCAGCGGCAAAAGTCGCCTGGCGGAACAGCGTGCCCAAGCGCTAGCGGGGCAAAACAAAAAGCTGATCTATATCGCCACAGGTTCAGCGGGCGATGAAGAAATGCAGCAGCGCATTGCACTGCATCAGTCACAACGAGAGCAAGGTGATGCTCGCTGGCTAACGGTTGAAGAGCCTTTGGCTTTATCTAAAGTGCTGCAATGCAATGATAACGAAAATAATATCATCTTAGTTGACTGTCTGACCTTATGGTTAAGTAATTGCTTACATCACGACTGTTGGCAGCAACAGCGAGAAGCACTGCTTTCTAGCCTATCCGCATTAAAGGCCGACGTCATACTGGTCAGCAACGAAGTGGGCTCAGGTATTGTTCCTTTGGGAGAGCTCAGCCGACGCTTTGCCGATGAAAGTGGATGGTTACATCAAGCCCTAGGTAAGCAATGCGAGACGGTGACGTTAGTGGTTGCGGGGCTGCCTTTAGAGCT
>CAZBWS010000025.1:16740-26955 GCA_964495705.1 uncultured Gammaproteobacteria bacterium | reverse complement strand
GCTAGCCACTTGGCGTTGGTTAGTTTGCCGGCTTCTTCTTCGAAAATTTCAACAAACATATTGCCGATGATTTTACGCTTAGCTTCGGGGTCTGTCTGGCCTTCCAGTGCATCGAGGAAACGCTTTTCAGCATCGACGCGTATTACATTCAAGCCCATGTTCTGGGCGAACATAGCCATCACCTTATCGCCTTCGTTCAGACGCAACATGCCGTTATCTACAAATACACAGGTCAATTGCTTACCGATTGCCTTGTGCAACATAGCAGCCACTACCGATGAATCAACACCGCCAGACAGGCCTAAGATCACTTCATCAGATCCGACTTGCTGCTTAACACGTGTAATCTGGTCTTCGATGATGTTTTCCGCCGTCCACAAATTCGCGCAGCCACAGATGTCGTGCACAAAGCGCTCGATCATGCGCTGACCTTGCTTAGTGTGGGTTACTTCTGGGTGAAACTGCACTGCGTAGAAGGCGCGCGCTTCATCGGCCATAGCCGCAATCGGTGCGCCGTCAGAGCTGGCGATCACATCAAAGCCCGCAGGCACTTTAGTCACCTTGTCGCCGTGGCTCATCCATACATCTAATAGACCATGACCTTCTTCATTGACATGATCTTCAATATCCGCCAAGAACTTAGAGTGGTTGCGCGCGCGCACTTGGGCGTAGCCAAACTCACGGTGATCAGAGTTCTCTACTTCCCCGCCGAGCTGCGCCGCCATGGTCTGCATGCCGTAGCAAATACCCAACACCGGCACACCCAACTCAAACACCACTTGTGGAGCCACTAAAGTATCGTCGCCAATCACTGACTCTGGGCCACCCGACAGAATAATACCCTGGGGGTTAAAGTCGCGAATCGCTTGCTCATTCATATCACAGGCGTGCAGCTCAGAATAAACCCCCGCTTCACGTACGCGACGTGCAATTAACTGGGTGTACTGGGAGCCGAAGTCTAGGATAAGAAGTCTATTGCTGTGGATGTCTGTCATGTTTGATCTCTGGCTACTAGGCCGATAAGTAGGTATGCGGATAAGCTACAAACACGCTGCCTGCAGCCTATCCGCATAGTGTTTTGTTTTTAACGTGGACGATAGTTAGGCGCTTCTTTAGTAATCGTCACATCGTGTACATGGCTCTCCGCCATACCTGCACCCGTGACGCGCACAAACTCAGGTCGAGTGCGCATAGACTCGATGTCGCCGCAGCCCACATAGCCCATGCTAGAGCGTAGGCCGCCCAACAACTGATGCACAATAGCGCCGATAGGACCTTTATAAGGTACACGACCTTCAATACCTTCTGGTACTAGCTTATCCGCATTGCCTTCCGCAGAGTCTTGGAAGTAGCGATCAGACGATCCCTTCTCCATGGCCGCCAAAGAACCCATGCCACGGTAAGCTTTATAAGAACGACCTTGATAAAGCTCAACTTCGCCAGGTGCTTCTTCGGTGCCGGCAAACATGCTGCCCAACATCACACAGCTAGCGCCTGAGGCAATCGCCTTAGCAAAATCGCCCGAGTAGCGAATACCCCCATCGGCAATCAGTGGTACGCCAGTGCCTTCCAGTGCTTCAGCCACATTCACAATGGCCGTTACCTGAGGAACACCCACACCTGCCACAATGCGTGTCGTGCAAATAGAGCCCGGGCCAATGCCGACTTTCACGCCGTCTGCACCGGCTTCAACGAGCGCCTGAGCCGCAGCCCCCGTAGCGATATTACCGCCAATCACCTGCACCTGGGGGAAGTTAGTTTTTACCCACTTAACACGATCCAGTACACCTTGTGAGTGGCCATGCGCCGTATCGACGATAATCACATCAACACCTGCTTCCACCAGCGCCTTAACACGCTCATCAGTATCTGCGCCAACGCCGACCGCAGCACCCGCTAGCAAACGCTCTTGTGCATCTTTGGCCGCATTAGGGTGGTCAGTCGATTTTTGCATATCTTTAACGGTAATCATGCCGCGCAGCTCAAAATCATCGTTAACCACGAGAATTTTCTCAATGCGGTTTTGATGTAGCAGCTTTTGCACTTCTTCCTTACTCGCCCCTTCCTTTACTGTGACTAAGCGATCTTCTGGAGTCATGACTGCCGAGACTGGCTGATCTAAATTCGTTTCAAAGCGCACATCACGGTGAGTGATGATGCCAACCAACTTATTACCTTCAACAACGGGCAGACCAGAAATCTTATGTTCGCGAGTAATGCGGATGACCTCACGTATGCTCATATCCGCAGTAACAGTTAAAGGGTCAGTCACCACGCCCGCTTCAAAGCGCTTCACCTTAAGCACCTCAGCGGCTTGCTGCTCGATGCTCATGTTCTTGTGCAATATGCCAATACCGCCCTCACAGGCTAAGGCAATCGCCAAACGACCTTCGGTAACAGTATCCATCGCAGCAGACAGCACGGGGATATTTATTTGTAAATCACGCGTCAGCTGAGTTTTTAGGCTCACCTCTTTTGGCAGCACCGTAGAGTGCGCAGGCTGCAATAGAACGTCATCAAAGGTTAGGGCTTCTTGTATTATTCTCATGTGATGATTTCTCCTGCGGGCGGGAAAGATTATTCCCCTTTGAAAAATCGCGCGATTATAACGCTTATACCGTCATTTTAGTAGCTGTATATTTAGCCACAACGACATAAGTATCAATCCGCTCTCTAAACGCGCCAAGCTGTGCTTTTGTCATAAATAAATGGCTTTTTTTGCCAAAAATAGCGCTTTTACCCCTAAACATCCGCGACCAGCTTTGACATAATCGCGATCATTCGGGCCAAGCCCAAAACAGTTTTTAAATTATAGGATCAAAGCCATGTCACAGGCTCGCATTTACGAAGGTTTAGTACCCTCTCAATTGATTGAAGAAGCACTCGCTCGCGGCGAAGGCACTTTAACCAATACAGGCGCACTGCTTATTACTACGGGCAAGCGCACGGGGCGCTCACCTAACGACCGCTTTATTGTTAAAGAAGCATCAACAGAAAGCGCGATCGATTGGGGCAATGTCAACAAGCCTATCGCTGAAGACAAGTTCAACGCTCTATGGGATCGCGTTGAAGCCTATGCAAACGAGAACGACAGCTTTGTTTCTCAGCTACACGTTGGCGCCCATGACGAGCACTACCTACCGGTTAAGGTTCGCACCGAAACGGCATGGCAGGCACTGTTTGGCAATAACATGTTCATCACGCCGCCTGAGTACAATCCAATTGACAAGGACGAGTGGGAAATTCTTAACGTTGCTAGCTTTGAATGTGACCCAGAGCGCGACGGCGTACACTCTGACGGCGTAGTGCTACTTAACTTTGCCCAGCGCAAAGTATTGCTAGCTGGCATGCGCTACGCAGGCGAGATGAAGAAGGCGATGTTCTCAGTACAGAACTTCATCCTGCCAGGCAAAGACATCTTATCCATGCACTGCTCGGCTAACGTTGGCGACCAAGGCGATACTGCCCTATTCTTCGGCTTATCTGGTACGGGTAAAACCACCCTATCTGCCGACCCAGATCGCTTCTTGATCGGTGATGACGAGCACGCATGGGCGGAAGGCTCAGTCTTCAATATCGAAGGTGGCTGCTACGCTAAAACGATTAACCTGAGCCATAAAAACGAGCCCATCATCTGGGAGGCCATTCGCTTTGGCGCCATCGTGGAAAACGTTGTGGTTAGCGCAGACGCAAAAGTACCAGACTACAACGACCTCAGCATCTCTGAGAACGGTCGCTGCAGCTACCCGTTAACTCACGTGCCTAAGCGCATCGTGCGCAACGCTGCAGGCGAGCCTAAGGTCGTTGTATTCCTAACCTGTGATGTATCGGGCGTTATCCCTCCCGTCTCAATCTTGTCTAAAGAAGCAGCGGCATATCACTTTTTATCCGGCTACACAGCACGTGTTGGCTCCACTGAAATGGGCGCAGAAGCTGGCATTCAGCCCGCCTTCTCCACCTGCTTCGGCGCACCCTTTATGCCTCGCCCAGCGGGTGATTATGCAGAACTACTGATGAAGCGCATCGAAAGCTTCGGTTCACAAGTCTACCTAGTGAATACGGGCTGGACAGGCGGATCAGGCGCACCTGGCGGCGCCGGTTCACGCTTCCCTATTCCAATAACCCGCGCCATCATCACGGCATGTCAGTCTGGTGAGCTACTAGAAGCGGAAACCGAACAGTTAGACGCACTTAAGCTGACAATTCCTAAGTCAGTCACAGGTGTGGACAATAGTTACTTGAATCCTCGTGAAAACTGGGCAGATAAAGACGCTTATGATGCGGAAGCGAATAAGCTAGCAGGGCTATTTGAAAATAACTTTGCTAAATTCGACGTTAGCGAAGAGATTAAAGCCGCAGGGCCTAAAGCTAAATAATATTAGCTTTTAAGCTTAAGAGAAGGCGCTTGGGGGACTGAGCGCCTTTTTTTGTGCTCAAGTGATTCGACCCTTCGACCTAAGCTGCCACTTAAAAAAGCCGAGTATAAAAAAAGCTTAATGTTTCCCCCTGATAATCTATATCTCTGCCCTCTGAATCATAAGCTTGTATTGCAAGGCGCAGATCATGTTGCCCCTTCCAACCATAGCTAATAAAAAGCTCCTGCCACAGGGTATCCGCATTCAAGCGGTAAGCCTGCCAATTCAAGCTGCCAAAGGCATCATCGCGAGTCTTCACTATAAACCTGGCTGGCGCAGCCGCAATACTTCCCGAAGAGACTATGTCTCCATGCTCAAAACCCAAACCCATACCCAAGGTTAATGAATTGCTCGCCTTTATTCCTGCACCAAAAGTAAGATAACTAACCTCGGTAGAAAAGGCTTCGTCTCGGGCTGAGTTTTTTTTCCAACCGGCGCTCGCTTGATATTGCCAGTGGGTAAAACTTTGGCCAACATCCGCACTGAGGTCAAGTTGATTGCCTCGGCGTTTTGGGTCTCGGTAGCGTGTATAACCAAGCGCTCCATTAAGAGAGATCCAAGGAGACTGCAAAGAAGGTGATAAGCGCCTCTGATAGCTGATACTGGTTTCTAATGCGGTATTATTGAGCAATTCATACTTCTTCCATTGATGCCGCTCTAATGAGACACCGTACAATAGACCACTCAATCCACTAAGTGCTTGGCTATAGCCATATTTAAGATCCGCTTGATAGATAGTATCATCACGCTCTCCACGCTGCCGAGCAGCACGATTCCAGTTATTTTGATTTTCCACACCCAGCCCTACATCCCAAAATGGTTCGGCATTGGCATAGCCAAAAGCAACACACAACAAAACGAATGTAATAAGTGTTTTTATCTTCATAAGAGAATATCAATACCAGCCATAACTTAAGTTAATCAATATAAAGCATCACCGTAACTATATTTGCATAAAATATGAAAAACTTGATGGTGTTCACAGAGAGAGCCGTTTTCTTTCTATACTATCCCTTAAACACATAACGATATAGGCCTAGCTGTGGATAATAAAAAATTAATTGATCGTCGTGAATTTATGCTCAAAGCACTCAGCGCTAGCGCTCTAGTTGCTGTCGGCAGTGGTGTCTTTATCCCTCGCCAAAGCCAAGCGGCCAGGCCTTCTAAACTAGTGGGGCGATCTATCTTCAAGCTGCGTGGCCAAGTCTGGGTAAACGGTAAAAAAGCTTCTATCAACACGCCTATACGATCAATGGACTCGGTTAGAACAGGAAGCAATAGTCGTGTCAGCTTCGCTGTAGGTGGCGATGCCTTCCTGTTGCGCAGTAATACGCACTTACAAATGAAAGCACGCAAGAGCACGGGCAGCCTGGGGTTACTGCGCCTATTAAGCGGGAAATTTTTAGGTGTTTACGGCAAAGGTCCATTGCGAGCAATTAAAACAACCACCGCAACCATTGGTATTCGCGGCACAGGCGTTTATGTAGAAGCCGATGAAAAACAATCTTATGTATGCACCTGCTATGGTGAAACCGATGTGTATACAGCCGATGAAAAAACCAAAGAAGTGGTAAAGTCTAAACACCATGATCAACCTTTATATGTCATCAAAGACGAGCAAGGCGAGCGCATAGAAGCAGCCCCCTTTATTAACCATACAGACGAAGAGCTAGAACTATTAGAAGCACTGGTAGGCCGCACCCCCGAATACGCCTTTCCTAAACGGGGCTTTGGCAGCAAGCGAGGGGGTTACTAAAACCTCTAACAACACCCCGCAAGGTCTATTGCTCATCCTCGGTATAAATCCGTTACAATCCCCCCATGGATTTATTTGACCAGCAACCCGCCGTGCCTAAGCGCGATGTTTTCTCTGTCACCCGCCTTAACCGCGAGGTGCGTGGTTTGCTGGAAGGTAACTTTCCGCTGATCTGGCTGGAGGGTGAGATTTCTAACTTTTCTGCCCCGAGCTCTGGTCACTGGTATTTCTCGCTCAAAGACAGTAAAGCGCAAGTGCGCTGTGCGATGTTTCGCACTCGCAATCAGCGCGTGCGAGTGCGCCCCAAGAACGGCGAAAAGGTATTAGTTCGTGCACGTATCTCTGTCTATGAGCCCCGTGGTGAATACCAACTGTTAGCCGAGCATATAGAGCCTGCGGGGCAAGGTGATTTGCAGCGCCGCTTTGAGGAGCTAAAGGCCAAGCTACAAAATGAAGGCCTATTCGACCCCGCGAATAAAGCCGAGCTCCCCGACCTCAGCTTGGGCGGTTTAAAACGCATAGCTGTGATCACCTCCCCGACCAGTGCCGCGGTACAAGATGTGATCAGCGTATTGGGAAGGCGCTACCCCCTGTCTGACGTCGTGGTTTACCCAGTACTGGTACAAGGCGACTTAGCGCCTAAAGATATTAGCCAAGCCTTGCAGCAGGCGAATAAACGCAATGATGCAGATATCATATTATTGGTACGCGGCGGCGGCTCTATTGAGGACTTGTGGGCCTTTAATGAAGAAATCGTCGCACGTGCGATAGCCGTCAGCCAAATCCCCGTCATTTCGGGTGTGGGTCACGAAACGGATTTCACCATTGCCGATTTTGTTGCAGATCGCCGCGCGCCCACACCTTCGGTGGCGGCTGAGATGGTTACTCCCGACCAACACGAGCTACTCACCCATGCGCGCTCCCTAGAAGCAAATTTACACAATGAAATTAGCACACGCATTGAAAACGCGAGCAAACAACTAAAACACATTCAACATCGCTTGCAATTACAACACCCCAAACAGCAGCTGGAGCAACAGGCGCAAAGCTTAGACGAACTGAGTATGCGCCTGCACAGAAGCACCCGCCACCGCTTATCCGCATTGCAGCAACGCTTTACTCAACAGCAACAAGCACTGCTGCGCTTAAGCCCTGAGCTACAATTAGCCAACAAACAGCAGCACTTAAACAATGCTCAACAGCGCTTACAACAAGCTATACACAAACAACTAAACAATAAACGCCAGCAGCTCGCTCTGGTCAGTCGCGAGCTAAATGTCATCAGCCCACTGCAAACACTGGAACGTGGCTATGCCATTGCTCTACACGCAGATAGCGGCATCGCAATAAAATCACCCAGCGACACCCAACAGGGTGATAGACTGAATATCAAATTAGCACAAGGCCAAGTTTCAGCCATTGTTGAATAACACCGAAGCGGCCTACCCAAGGACATAAAAATGCGTTCAACCATTTTGCCTCATTTGAGCTCAAGCCTAAGTCTCCTTTTATTGATCAGTGCCTGTAGCAAGCCAGCCCCTGAACAAGAAAAAACAGTAACAGTAGCCAACTTTAAAACACAGCCTCTGAGCGCACTATCCGTGCCGGTACAGTACAGCGCACCCGCTACCGCCACTAGCTTGAATGAAAGTACCCTAAAAGCCGAGATTCCAGCACGTATCGACAATATCCCTGCCCGTGTGGGTGATGTGGTTAAAAAAGGCCAGATCTTAGTCGAGCTAAACTGTGCCGATGCCCAAGCCCAACAACAGCAAGCTGCCGCCAACACAGAGGCAGCCAAAGCCCGCGCTAAACTTGCACAACAACAACTAGAGCGCGCACGCGCCCTACAACAAAAGCGCAGCGTCTCCGAAGAGCTATTAGCACAGCGTGAAGCGGAAGCAACCGCAGCCAAGGCAGAGACCAAGGCGCGCAGTGCCGCCCAGAGTATTGCCCGCAATCAGGTTCGGCGCTGCAAAATCAAAGCCCCCTACAATGCCATCGTCGTTGCCAGAAGTGGCCAAGTGGGCGAGTTAGCCCGCACGGGCACAGCGATGGTAAAAGTCGTCTCAACAGACGACTTGGAAATTTCCGCCGAGATAATTCCTGTCGATGCACAGAGCTTAAGCCAGGCAAGCTCTATTCAATTCGTAGCTCTACAGACCTACCCTGTAGAGCTACGTGCTATTACCAGCGCCATTGACAGCCTCACTCGCACCCGTGAAGCGCGCCTAAGCTTTGTTGGTCAATCGCCCCTGCCCGGCACACCTGGACGGCTGAGTTGGTCAGATACCCGCCCTGGCTTACCCTCTGAGTTTTTAAGCGAGCGCCAAGGCCAGTTAGGTGTGTTTATTACTGAAAACCATAGCGTTAAGTTTATCGCCCTGCCCCACGCCCAAGAAGGCCGTGCCGTCGCAGTAGATTTCACCCCCACAACCCAAATCGTCACCACGGGGCGTAACAATGTAAAAACGGGTGACGCTCTACCTGCGGATAGCCTACCAGAGGCTGAGTAAGCATGAGCTTTCTAGAACGCTTCCTGCGCAACCATGTACTGGCCAACTTAGCCTTTGCCTTAGTCCTAATCATTGGCGCAATGGCCTACAGCCAGATGCCCCGCCAGCAAGAGCCGACGATCAACTTTAACTGGATTCAGGTATTTACCTATTTGCCTGGGGCCTCCGCCGCAGATGTAGAAAAGCGTATTAGTGACCCACTCGAAGATGCCATTGATCGCGTGCCCAATGTTAAATTCGTCAACAGCAGTAGCCGTGAAGGCGTATCCAGTATTTTGGTACGCTTTGAAGACATTAGTGACCGTGTCTTTGATAAACGTGTGAATGACCTGCGCCGCGAGATTCAAAACAAAGAGGCGGAAATGCCCGAAGAGGCCACTACCCCCTATGTGGTAGAGATTACTAGCTCCAATGGTTTTCCCACCGCTAGCATCATTGTGTACGGCGAGGACAGTGGCGATAACCTACACAAGCGTACTCGCACTATCGAAAAAGACATAGAGCGCATTAATGGGGTAGACAGTGTTACCGCCGTTGGCTGGCGTAAGGCCGAACTACAAGTGCGCTTTAAACCTGACCGCCTGATTGCCCTGGGTATCAACCCCACAGATTTAACAAACACTATTCAGGCAAATTTTCGCGATGTTTCCGCAGGTGCCTATGAAGTGGGGCAGCAAACCTGGCTAGTACGCGTGCTCGGCGCAAAAAGCGACCCCGAATATTTAGCCCAGATACCTGTATTAACCAATCGTGGTGAAGTAGCCTTAGGCAGTATTGCTGAAATAGAGCTAACCCGCGCCAAAGCCGAACAGCTTATCAGCTATCAAGGCAATCCCGCTATATTGCTCACCGTATCCAAACAAGCGAACACCAATACCATTAGCTTACTAGAGCGTATCAATGCCTATTTAGATAGCCGTAACCAAATTCATGATAATACGGGCGTGGCCATGTATTTGGTGGATGACCAAACCCAAGTGACGCGGGATGCGCTGAACGTAATGCAAACCAATGCGTTGCTGGGATTGTTTTTAGTATTGATAGTAACGTGGATATTTTTAGGTATCCGCATTGCCTTTCTCACCAGCATTGGTATTCCCTTTATTCTCGCGGGAACATTCATCTTACTAAAAGCTTACGGTGAAACGCTCAACGTTAGCGTATTGCTCGGCGTGGTCATCAGTTTGGGCATGTTGGTAGATGATGCCGTCGTAGTGGTGGAATCCATTTACTACCGCTTAGAACGCGGAATGTCCTCATTACAAGCGACAGTTGATTCGCTCAAAGAAGTCGTGGCTCCCGTCACCACCGCCGTGCTTACGACTATTGCCGCCTTCTTGCCACTGATGTTGATCCCCGGCATTTTGGGGAAATTCATGAAAGTCATTCCCATGGTCGTGTGTACAGCACTGGCCGTGTCGTTGATTGAAGCCTTTTGGATGTTACCCGCCCATATCATGGGTATGAAAGTCGACTTCAGCAAGCCGAGTAAAATGCAGCAGTGGCGAGTCGCCACCATGCACTCCAT
>CAZBWS010000025.1:0-16640 GCA_964495705.1 uncultured Gammaproteobacteria bacterium | reverse complement strand
CTCACCCATATGCAAGAAGGTGAGCTACGCGCATCAGTGGGTATCAGCGGGCAAATGTTCACCGAAACCAGCGCCTTCTTTGGCAACCAATACGGCCAAGTCATGATGAGCCTAAACCCCGAAGACGGTGGGCGAGATGTAGACAGTATCATCGATGAAATGCGCGACGACATTAAGGCCACCGACGATGTTGAGAACGTTTATTTCTTCCGTCTTGCCGGTGGACCGCCAACAACTAAACCAGTTGATATTAAAGTCACTGGGCAAGATTTCGACGAGATACGTGCGGCCACTGCAGATTTAGTCGCTTTAATGAAACAGCAGCCCTATTTAAAAGATATCGAAGTTGATGACAACCCTGGGCAACGTGAGTTAAATTTAGAATTAGACTTAGATGCGATCAACCGCGTGAACCTCAACCCCGCTAGTGTATCGAATATAGTACGCCTCTTGGTGGACGGGTCAATGGCCGCAACCACTCGTTATCGCGGTGATGAGCTTGAAGTGCGAGTACTGTCTGACCAAGAGGGCTCAAATAATATCAACGACATTCTCAACTTTCGCGTAACCACCATCAGTGGCGAGCAAGTGCCTTTAAGCGCCCTCGTCAAAGCCAGCACCAGTACTGGCATGGCACGTATTCGCCACTATAAGTTGCGAAGAGCAATAACAGTGAAGGCTGACATCGACAAGTCGCTAGTCAATGAAAAAGAGGCCAATGCACAAATCAAACAAGCTTGGACAAAATATGCAGGCCAGCATAGCGATGTAGAACTGGACTACTCAGGGTTATTAGATGATCTGAATGAAACCATCAACAGCCTATTCTTCTACTTCCTGATCGGCATAGGCTTAATCTACCTCATACTCGGCACGCAATTTAGAAGCTATTTTCAGCCATTACTCATTATCTCCTCGATCCCTCTGGCCTTTGCAGGTGTAGCGATTGGCCTATTGATCACTCAAAACCCACTTAGCTTAATGGGTATGTACGGGGTCGTTGCCCTGGGCGGCATCGCGGTTAACTCTGCGATCGTGTTGATTTCTGCCGCTAACGACCGCTTAGCCGATGGCATGAGTGTCAACCACGCGATTATTTATGCGTCGCGGCGACGGGTTGTACCTATCTTGATCACCGCCCTCACCACGATTGCAGGTTTGTTCTCACTCGCTACTGGATTAGGCGGTTCATCGCTGCTGTGGGGGCCGGTGGCAACAGCCATTGTTTGGGGGCTAAGTATCTCAACTGTACTCACCCTGTTTATTATTCCTTTGCTATACCGTTACTTTATGCAAAGATCAACCAATAAACAGGCGTCAAAGGTGGCGCTGAGCAATGCTTAGGTACAGAAGAAGCTTGACGGGGTGAAAAAAACCTCTAATCTACGCGCTGCATTGTGTAAATGGTGGGGTTTTGGGGCCATTTACCGGAGAGGCAAATCTAGCTTTGGCAGTAGGTTTGGACTATAAATTAAGATTAATTAAGAAATAGTGCGATGCTTGAACGGATTAAGAAAAAATTATTAACCCGCTCTTCGAAGAAGAGTAAGGATAACGATACGGCTATGGCAACAAAGAAAAAGGCAGCCGCCAAAAAGGCTGCAGCAAAGAAAACGACCGCCAAAAAAACGCCTGCTAAGAAAGCAGCTGTAAAAAAAGCACCCGCTAATAAAGCACCAGCTAATAAAAAAGCTGTTGCCAAAAAAGCCGTCGCTAAAAAGACAGTTGCAAAGAAGGCCACGAAAAAGGCAGCCACTAAAGCAGTAGCGAAAAAAGCTACTGCTAAGACAACGAAAAAAGTCGTCGCTAAAAAAGCAGCAAGCAAGAAAGCAGTCGCCCAAAAAGCACCTGTGAAGAAAGTTGCAGCTAAAAAAGCTCCCGTCAAAAAAGTTGTTGAGAAAGCTGTTAAAAAACCCGCTGCTAAACCAGCGGCAAAGGCCGACGTAAAAGCTGCACCTAAACGACGCGCTGCTACCCGCACATCAGCAACGAAAAAGGTAGTAAAAAGAAAGCCTATGAATGCAGCATTAAGCTCTCAGCTTCAACAATTTGAAGACTTTGAACCCTATAACATGGGTAAGAAAGAAGAATACATGAGCGAGCCCATGAAGGATCACTTCCGCGCCCTGCTAAACAGCTGGCGCAGTGAGTTGATGCAAGAAGTGGATCGCACAGTGGATCATATGAAGGACGATGCAAGCAACTTTGCCGACCCCAATGACCGCGCCACCCAAGAAGAAGAATTTGCTCTTGAGCTGCGTACCCGTGACCGCGAGCGCAAGCTGATCCGTAAAATTGGTAAGACCTTGGATCGTGTCGATGAAGATGATTACGGCTGGTGTGACCAGTGTGGCATCGAAGTGGGTGTACGCCGCTTAGAAGCGCGCCCTACAGCAGACCTATGCATCGACTGTAAAACGCTGGATGAGATTCGCGAGAAGCAAACCAAAATCTAGCAATACAGGCTATCCGCATTAAATATAAGCCCAGCTTGTCTGGGCTTTTTCTTGTGTTTGCAATCGGCCTTCCCGCTTTCTGATATATTCCCTCTATGCCAGCAACCCTCTATCGTGGGCGTTTTGCCCCCTCACCCACCGGCCCCCTACATTTTGGCTCCCTGATCGCCGCTATGGGGAGTTACTTAGAGGCGAAAAGCCGGGCTGGTGAATGGCTGGTGCGCATGGAGGACTTAGACCCGCCTCGCTGCATGCCAGACACTGACCAGCGAATCATCAACACCTTGGCCGCCTATGGCTTTGAATGGGATGGTGAAATTGTCTGGCAAAGCCAACGCTTTGACCTCTATGCCGAGGCCCTAGAGCAGCTGCGTACAAAACATTTAGTCTATCGCTGTGATTGCAGCCGCAAGGCCATTATTCAACGCTGTTCACAAGGACTGTACGGCGCCATCTACGATGGACATTGCCGACATTTAGAGCAAGATGATGGCGCTAGTCGCATCATAGCCTCTGGCACAAGCAGCTATGCGGATAGGCTGCAGGGACACATCCAGCAAAACTTAGCACAGGACATTGGTGACTTTCACCTACTGCGTCGCGATGGCTTTTACGCCTACCATATCGGCGTGGTAGTCGATGATGCGCTACAGGGCATTAGCGACATCGTGCGCGGCTTTGACCTGCTGGATTCCACACCGCGACAAATCTACCTGCAACAGCAATTGAACTACCCAACACCCAGCTATGCACACCTACCCTTAGCCATAAAACCCGATGGACAAAAACTCAGCAAACAAAACCTTGCTACGGCGTTAGACGACAACAAGCCTGTGCCAGCCATATGGGAAGCACTGCAGTTTTTGGGGCAGCGCCCACCACGGGAATTACAGATAGCGTCTTTGAATGAGATTTGGGCTTGGGCACTTCAGCACTGGTGCTTACAACGCGTTCCTGCTGCTCAGGGTATAGAAACGCATATACTATAAGGCACGGAAACACTACTACTCAGAGTAAGAAACGTCCTCCGCCTCTGCAAAAACCTTGCTTATCTCTTTCTCACCTTTGAATGAAGATAGCTCTAGCCTCTACTGTGACGCATGGCGCTCTGTTTGGCTCTTTCCCCAGTGCCCCGTGTTAATGGGTATTCGATTATTCTTCTGTTAGATAACTATATAGCTGATCTTTTAACTTTAGTCTTTTGCGCTTATAAGGTTCACAGTCACCATTGACGCCAAAGGGTGACTCCTCCTCCATATCGTGTACCACTTTATCAACCTCGTGATAGCGGTCGACTAAAGCTGAAAAGTGAGTGCTACTATTTAATAGTTTTTGAATCATTCCTTGATACTCTGGAAACTCGTGGTAAACATCGTGCTTGGTCACTGGCATAGGGGCTCCTGTCTGATTTTAAACTCACTGAGCCGCTGACAAGCCGTTTATTTCTACACAAGCAAAGGGCTTTATTGTCTGCGGACAAAATCTATAGTGCACAAATCACGACTTTGCTATTAAGATAGCGAAAACAAATTGACTCTGGGCGCCAAACCCCCCAGATAAATCACAAGGGGAAAAAATGTCCGACGCAATTGAATCCATCCTAATAGAAAACCGCCGCTTTGCGCCCAGTGCCGAGTTTAGTGCGCAAGCGCGCATACAAGCTGTCGACCTTGAACAGCTCTATGCTAAGGCCGACGCGGACTATGAAGGCTTCTGGGCAGACTTAGCCCGCGAACATTTAGACTGGAGCAAGCCTTTTACCCAAACCCTGGACACATCAAAGGCGCCACATTACCGCTGGTTCACCGACGGTGAGCTGAATGTTTCCTACAACTGCCTAGATCGCCACTTAAAAGATAAGGCAGACAAAACGGCATTGATTTTCGAAGGTGAAAACGGCGACAGCTTAAAACTCAGCTACAACGAGCTACACAAAGAAGTTTGCCGCTTTGCCAACGCTCTTAAAGGCCACGGTGTCGGCCAGGGCGATCGCGTAGTGCTGTATATGCCCATGACACACCAAGCCATCATTGCTATGCAAGCCTGCGCCCGAATTGGTGCCATTCAATCCGTGGTATTTGGCGGCTTCTCAGCCGAAGCCCTGAAAGATCGTATAGAAGATAGTCAGGCCAAAGCTGTGATCACTGCTGATGGTGGCACACGCGGCGCAAACATTGTGCCCTTAAAGAATACTGTAGACCAAGCCCTTAACATGGGCGGCGCAAGTATTGAAAACGTATTTGTTTTCCAACGCGCGAAGAATATCATCGACATGCAGGCGGGGCGCGACCTGTGGGTACATGAGCTACTCGACAGCATCGATGAAAACTGTGAGCCCACAGCCTTAAACGCTGAACACCCCCTATTCCTGCTCTACACTTCTGGCTCTACCGGCAAGCCCAAGGGCATCCAGCACTCTAGCGCGGGTTATTTACTCAATGCCATGGTCAGCAATCAGTGGGTCTTTGACCTAAAAGATGACGACGTATTTTGGTGCACTGCGGATGTGGGCTGGATCACTGGCCACAGCTATGTAGCTTTTGGCCCCCTCGCCGCTGGCGGCACCATCGTTGTTTACGAAGGAGCTCCTGTCGTGCCCGATGCTGGCCGCTTTTGGCGTATGGTGCAAGAGCACAAGGTGAGTATTTTTTACACTGCACCGACCGCCATACGCGCTCTAATGAAGCTTGGCGACGACTCCCCCAATAGCTATGACCTATCCTCTCTGCGCTTGCTAGGCACGGTGGGCGAGCCTATCAACCCAGAAGCGTGGATGTGGTATCACAGAGTTATCGGCAAAGAGCGGTGCCCGATTGTAGATACTTGGTGGCAAACAGAAACTGGTGCGCACATGATCGCGCCTATACCCGGCGTCACCGCAACCAAACCGGGCTCCTGCACCCGCCCTCTGCCCGGCATTATGGCCGATGTGGTGGACGAGGACGGCAACAGTATCGACAAGGCCAACCAAGGGGGCTATCTCGTCATCAAGAGGCCATGGCCTTCGATGGTGCGCACCGTATGGGGGGATGACCAGCGCTACAAAGACACCTACTGGCCAATGTTTAACGGCAAGTACTACTTAGCGGGCGATAGCGCACGCAAAGATGAAGATGGCTACTTCTGGATTATGGGCCGTATCGACGATGTGGTTAACGTCTCTGGCCACCGCCTAGGTACTATGGAGATAGAGTCCGCCCTCGTCGCCCATGAACAGGTAGCTGAGGCTGCCGTTGTGGGTGTACCCCACGATATTAAAGGAGAAGCCCTAGCCTGCTTTGTAGTACTCAAGGGTGAGCGCCCAGATGGCGGTATCGATGAAAAATTGACCGCCGAGCTGCGCAATTGGGTGGGTGAGCAAATTGGCGCTATCGCCAAGCCTGAGTCGATTCGCTATGCGGATAACCTGCCTAAGACACGTTCGGGCAAGATTATGCGTCGCTTACTGCGCGACCTAGCCCGTGGCAACGAGATTAGCGGGGACACCTCCACCTTAGAAAACGCTAGTATCTTGGACCAGCTCAAGGGCAAAGCCTAAATATTTTCAGGGCCTGATAAACTATTGGGCCCACCACTCACTATAGAAGTCATTACGTGAAAAAAACATTATTCCGCATCAGTCTACTGTGCCTTATACACTCAACTCTAATTGCTTGCGCCTTGCACAAGCCAGAACCAGCTAAGGGTATTTATATTAACCCAGAAGCTAGAGCGGCACTAAGCTGCAAGCAGCTGGAAGAAAAAATCATCGCCTTAGAAGCCACTCCTAAAACGGAGGTTTACAACCCAACAGCAGATCACTCGGGTGTCCCCTTTACCTTTAAAAACGAAGTGGTCGACAAACTGAAGTCTATGAAACGCACGGCCGCGAAAAAAGGCTGTTATGACCGCCCTGCGTATATTGCGCCTATTCCTCAAGTGGAAGCCTCTCCTGCCGCCACTCAGCTGATTGATACACAGCGCCAACAACTCAATTTTGACCAATGCTTTGCTAAGTGTAAAAGCTTAACCAACCGCAGCAATGAGCAGTGTTTTGATAGCTGCAAATAAGCTCGATTGAGAATACGCGCCAGTACTACCCCGCGTCCACAGCACTTTTAAAATTTTCGCCTATGCTTTAAGAACATATTTAAATGGATAGGAGAAATAACTATGCGTGCACCTCGCTGGATTTGTAACCTCGCTGGCGCCGAGTCGTCATTAAGTCATAGTCTGCCAGACACGATGGGCGCCCAAGTCGACTATGACGACGACGGTGAGATGCATTTGGATGAAAACGCAGAGGAGCAACTTCACAGCCACTCTGGCGAAACTGAACAGCCTCATTAGTCTGACAATTAAAAACTGCGACTGAATGTAGCTGTTCTTGCATCTGCGCTACTATAGCGTTATCGAGCTCGTAATTTATTGCAGATGAAAAAATTCAGTTTTACATTTTTTGGCATCATTTTGATCGCCTACCTTATTTTTGCGCCCAGTCCTATAGAGCCTCAAGCGTGGCAAGCGCCTAAGCCTCCTGAAGCCAAAGGGGTTTATAGCCCCAATAATCTACTACAAAACTTTACTGCCCTGCCTCTCCCCAGCGACTCATTTGGCCCCGAAAGTATTGCCTTTGATGATAACGGCACAGGGGTGACCGCTGACAGCCGTGGACAACTTTTTAAAATATATTTAACACAGAATGGGACTTACACCCTTAAGCCCTGGATCAAGCTCAGCGGCCGCCCCTTAGGCATGCAATTCGCAGCAGCAACAGAGTATGGCCAACAGCTCATCATTGCCGATGCGATATCTGGGCTATTGAGCGTTTCACCCCAAGGCGACATCAGACTTTTGAGCAACAGCTACGCTGGAAAAACCTATGGCTTTGTCGATGATGTTGCTGTCTCACGCGCGGGGAAAATTTATTTTAGCGACGCTACTCACCGCGCTTGGTTGGACGAAAACCCTAGCCTAGCTATGCACGCTAGCCAATTTGAGATATTGGAACATGCGGGTAACGGGCGTTTATTTGTCTATGACCCCAGCACTCAAAAAGTCGACTTATTGCTCGACGGTCTACAGTTTGCCAACGGTGTCACGCTCAGCCAAAACGAAGACTTTGTATTGATTAACGAGACCGGCAGCTATCAAATACGTCGCTACTGGTTAAAGGGGAATAAAGCAGGAAAAAATGACACCTTTAGCGCCAACCTTGCCGGCTTTCCGGATAATATCACCACCGCTAGTGACGGCGGCTTTTGGCTGGCACTGATTAAACCGCGCAACAAAATTGCCGACCAGTTATCGAACTATCCAACACTGCGCTTAATTTTCAGTCGCCTACCTCAATCCCTATTACCCCTTGGCCGCCCATTTAGTCACGTCGTAAAACTCAACCTAAACGGAGAGGTGACTCAGAGTCTACAAGATGCAGAAGCCAGGGTAGAAAATATAACCAGTGCCATAGAACACCGAGGACTTCTATTTCTAGGCAGCTTAACGGCTACGCAAGTGTCTTCTATCAAATTATCCGCATTGCCAAAAAGCGCTAACTAATCATAAAAGTACTACCCAAACCGTCCCGCTCGTGCCTCACAGTCTGACCAGCCTCTTGCACATCCTTAATGGCTTTTAATAGTAGTTTATGCTCGTGGGGGTCATTGCCAGCATGCACATAAAGCTCAGCATGCTGAAGCACTCTTTCTAGAAGCGTATTACGATAACTTAAGTTCAATAAACACTTAGCCATATATTTATCATCAGCGCCACTTTCGCGCATAGCCGCGGCTGTTTGCATGGCCTTATCCAGCTCGTTTTGTGTGGGCTTGCCCATTATATAATCCTCCAAAGTAGAGTCGCCAATATCATTATTTTTAACTGTAGAATGCCTTCCCCTATGAATTTTTAGAGGTTCCACATTATCGAGCATTTGCTCAAAAGAAATATCACCTAAGCTTTCTTCTTCGGCTTGCCCGTTTCGCCCCCCGTTATGCAGCCCTATTTCCACATTAATTCCAGATATATCATGTGGTGCTCTAATTAACTCAGCATCATTCTTCGCTAATGCTTTAACTCTCTCTTGGTAGTCCGTAATGCCATTGTGTTGCATGGCTTTCTTGACCCGGCGTTGGCGCCATTGCTGACGGCGAGACTGATGGCTCATCAATAGATTAAGCATTAAACAAAAAGCTAATACTCCACACAAAACCTGCCACCCCAGGGTGCTATCAAAGGCTTCAACTATGAACTCCATATCGTCACACTAGCGTGCCCCCCAGTAATCAGCTTTTAGCTTCTCTTGTTCTTTTAGGCTGTACTTAGCCTGGCGTAGATCTCGAATCATCTGCAAAAAATCAGTGTCATCGCTCACACCATCTTGCACATCTATACCACTGGTATCGTAGGGGGCACGCTGCAGGTAACCAAAGTCCTTTACACTTTTCTGAGTTTTGGCGTAATAGTCTTCTAAACCGCAGTGCTTTAACGTTTTATCTAAACGTCTGCGCTGAGAGTGAGTAAAAAAAGAAAAAAGCGCAATGCATAATGCTAAGAGCAATATTGTTCCCAACAATACGCTTAAAATGAGCAAAGCCAAGCTGCCCAGTTCTATCTCGCCCGACATTATCCCTACCCTCTAGATAATTATATTTTTATTGCCCTTTACACTATGTATAGACCATCCTGAGAATTATGCAAAACAGTGTCACTATAAAAGAGTTTTTAAGTAGGCCTTCATCATTAGTTTATATTCCTTTAACAATGCAGATGACTTTTTCTTGTCCTCTAAGCTCAACACCGTTTGCATTAGGCTCCCAGATAAGTCACAAAACATAAAACATATATGATGAACCCGCTTTGTAGAAACTAATGGAAAATACTGAGCCGCCAAGCCACTCATTAACGCAGCATTTTTTTGGCTGTCCTGAATATCTAGTTGCTTCAATTCAGGGTCACCTTGAGCCTCCGCCCACAACGCAGCAAAGACAGGAGACTGGAAGAAAAAAGACTGGTAGCCATCCGCGATCAGGTCAACCAAGCCAAGCGGGCTACCTTTATATTGCGCTAAATTTTGCTGTAAAACTAATTGGTAGCGCTCTAAATATCTCTCTATCAGTTGACGTACAAGAGCTGCTCGGCTTGGGAAGTATTGATAAATCGAGGCAATATTAACATCCGCACGCCTAGCCAATTCATTCATTTTTAACTCTGAGCTTCCCTGCTCAGTAATAATAACCTCCGCTTCATCGAGAATAGTATTAAAACGTAGTAGAGACCTAGCTTGCTTGGGCCGCTTACGTAAGGCAGTTAATGAATTCTTACTTGTCATCAGTAAATTATATCGCTATTGACTCGCTAAATGTAAGTGTTTATTATTTATTTGTAAGTAACTATTACATTTTAAAACAGGTATTCGCATGCAACAACGCCAACAAATTGTTATTTCAAAAACGGGCTCAGCCAAAGAGTTAAAGATGGAGGAATCTACCCTGCCTGAATTAAAAGCGGGAGAGGTCACTGTAGAAGTCGCAGCTGCAGGCGTTAACTTTGCCGATATTATGGCTCGTCAGGGACTCTACCCTGACGCCCCTCCTCTACCCATGGTAGTGGGTTACGAAATGTCTGGTACCGTCACCGCCGTTGCAGGCGATGTAGATAGCCACTGGGTTGGCAAACGTGTATTTGGTTTATCTCGATTCGGCGGCTATAGCAGCCACTTAAATATACCTGTAAATCAACTATTTGATATCCCTGAGAAGCTTAGCTTTGCTGAGGCGGCATCCATACCAGTGGCCTACTCAACAGCCTATTCACTCGTCGTTGCCATGGGTCAGCTAACTTCAAAAGAAACCATCCTAATTCAAAATGCCGGGGGTGGTGTGGGCCTAGCCATCATTGATATTGCCAAGCACATCGGCGCAACCACCATCGGCACAGCAAGCACGCGTAAGCATGAATTTCTAAGCGCGAGGGGCCTAGACCATGCCATCGACTACAATAAGTTTGACTGGCGCAAGGAAGTCGCGCGAATTACAGACAACCGGGGAGTAGAATTGATCACAGACCCCTTGGGTGGTAAAAGCTGGAAGCACGGCTACAAAGCACTACGCTCTACTGGACGCATAGGCATGTTTGGCATTTCAGCGGCCTCCGACTCCAGTTTTATGGGTAAATTGAAGCTCTTGAAAACAGCGGTAGAGATGCCCTTCTTTCACCCGGTGAATTTAATGAACGATAACCGCTCTACCTTTGGTGTAAACATGGGCCATATGTGGCATGAAGTTGATAAGCTCCGCGTATGGATGGAATACCTAATCAACGGCGTTAATGAAGGCTGGGTGCGCCCCTATGTGGACAAAGAGTTTAAGTTTGCAGACGCTGCTGCTGCTCACCAGTATATTGAAAATCGTAAAAACACTGGCAAGGTAGTCCTCGTCCCTTAAGGGGCGGATAATGTTAACGGCGACGTGTTTTTTTCTTTGTTGGTCTGGGCGATCTACCCCGATTTTCAGGGGTCGCCTTAGCAGCCCGAGACGGTTTCTTGCTATCTTTCTTATGGGTAGCCTTCTTCTTTGCAGGAGCTTTTCTAGTACTCGGTTTATTACCTCGATAAGCGCCGCTTTTCTTAGCGCCTGACGGTTTAGCCTTAGACTGCCCTCCCTTAGCCTCTGAAGAAGAGTGCTCTACAGACTTGAGCAACACCTTCATCTCTTGCTCAGTCAGATCTCTCCAGTCACCTACACCAACTCCTTTCAGGCTCACATTCATAATGCGAACACGCTCTAACTTAGTCACTTCATAGCCAAAATGTTCACACATGCGGCGTATTTGACGATTCAAGCCCTGCACCAAGGTCACTCTAAATACCTGGGGAGACTCTTGGGTAATTGTGCATTTCTTAGTGGTCACTCCCAGCATAGGTACGCCATTCGCCATGCCTTGAATCACAGTATCATTCAAAGGTTTATCGACAGTCACGACATACTCTTTTTCATGATTATTACCGGCACGTAATATCTTATTAACCAAATCTCCCTTATTGGTCATAAAAATCAAACCTTGAGAGTCTTTATCTAAACGCCCAATGGGAAAAATACGTGTGCTATGACCCACAAAATCAGCGATATTATTGCGTTCACTGCTCTCTGTTGTACTGACTATTCCAACGGGTTTATTCAGAGCAATAAAAATAAAGTCCTCTGCCTCAGGTGCTTCAATGAGTTGACCATTAACCTTTACTTGATCTTTGGGACCGACCCGATCACCGATTGCGGCTCGCTTACCATTAATAAACACATTGCCCTGCTCAATAAAGCGATCCGCATCTCTGCGTGAACACATTCCACTTTCACTGATGTATTTATTTAAGCGTGTTGATGAGTCGTTATACATAGGTAGTAATATTTTTTATTGACACTATTGCCCTGAATATAGACAAGCACATTCTTTAGGCTGAGAAAGTAATAGCAATAAAAAACGCCGCAAAAGCGGCGTTTTTTTAGAGTACAAATAGACTACAGCCTATAAAGGTACAACTTTGTTTGCGCAAGGGCCTTTCTGCCCTTCGCCAACTTCAAACTCAACCTGCTGGCCGTCGTTCAATGTAGCGTATCCGCCACCCATCTGAATCTCAGAATGGTGTACGAATAAGTCCTTGCCACCGTCTTCTGGAGTAATAAACCCGAAACCTTTATCGGCATTAAACCACTTTACTGTACCTTTGCTCATAATCTACTCTTTAAATTTATTTGTTTTACAGAACGTATTGTTCTGCGGTGTATTATGCGGGTAAAAACAACAAAAGGCTAAGAAATAATATTTTTCTTATTATTCAAATAGATAGAATATAAAAGAAGTAATATTAATCACTATTTAACGTGAATTGTGATTTTTTTCGAGACAACCACTGGGTCATGGGGGATGTGAAAGTGGTCACCTAGAATGAGCTGCAAGCTGTGTTCACCCGCTTTTAGGTCCAACTCTGTTTGCGTTTGCCCTCCACCAAAGTGCTTAACTTGTGCCCCCATGGGTACATCCAGTGGCGGAAGCTGCTTGGCATCAACCAATAAGTGATGGTGCCCTGTCTCGGCGCGCTCCACCCCCGCTGGAGATACGCCCATGCCTTTTAAGCCAAAAATAACCGTCACCGGGGAGCTGACTATGTCCCCATCTTGCGGGCTGACAATATAGGCTTGCGCGCCAGCCGGCGAACTTGAACGCGGCAACTCAGCTATAGATATAGAGGTAAGCAGTAATAAGCTGCTGGTAATAAGTGCTTTAGACAGTGACATATTCATTCTCTTTTTTGTTAGCTCAATCATAAGTTCTAGTAGCAATATTAACTAGTTTAGGCTTCTTTAATTTAACAACCATCATCATAGAAAACACTAGCTAGCGTAGATACGGCTGTGAGAAAGCCCAAGATATAGCCTTTCATCAACAAAAAACAACACATCATCATGTATTTGTATTTTCTTGTTGCCAAATTCCTGACAGCCACTAAATACAAGTATACATAATTAAAAAACAGAGGCGAAGTAAAGATGCATAGTTTAAATCTCACCCAAGAAACCATGAAATTACTCATGCAAGTAAAGCGCGTGCTAAAGAGAGAGTATGGTATTAGCGTGCACCTAGAGAGCGAGGACTTGGCGTCTCAACTAACTAAGGCGATTGCAGACAATCACGATGAAGGCCTCTATAGCCTCGCCTGTGAGTTATGGGACGAGCTGGAAAAATCCAATCCCAGCAATTCTACTCAGGCCGAGTTGCTGGACCAACGCCACCACTTAGATGATGCATGGCAACACTATGAAGGCACTGTGCACTAGCCTACTCTTCCTATATAAGGTTACAAAAGGCTAAGTCATCACTTAGCCTTTTTAATGTCATAGCTATTTACTGCGAATGAATTGGCCGCGCGCGCAATTATTGAATTTGCTAGAGTCTATGGCTATCAATTGCAAAACTATCCCATGACAGAAATCTATATTTTAGGCGGTTACCAAACCGATTTTGCACGCAACTGGACCCGTGAAGGGAAAACACTGGTAAACATGATTCAAGAATGTGTTTACGATGGACTAAAACAAACACAGCTGGATGCGGATAAGGTAGAAACCTGTCACATCGGCAACTTTGCGGGGGAGTTATTTCTCGGTCAAGGTATGCTCGGCGGTGTGGTCGCAGAGGCGATCCCTGAATTTCGTGGCATTCCCTCTAATCGCCACGAAGCGGCCTGTGCATCGGGTAGCATGGCGATTCTATCTGCCATTGCTGATATTCAAGCAGGCTTCTATAACGTTGCCTGTGTGCTGGGTATGGAGCTAATGCGTAACACCGATGGCAGAACAGCTGCGGGGCATTTAGCTTCTGCTGCTTGGGCAGGCCATGAAGCTCAAGACAGTGATTACTGCTGGCCGCATATGTTCAGCAAGCTGCATGAGGTTTATGAGCAACGCTACGGCATCGATAAAAAGCATTTACACGCCATCTCCAAAAACAACTTCGCCAACGCCAAGAACAACCCCAACGCCCAAGGCCGAGGCTGGCAGTTTGAAGATAACGCCTTTAGCTGTGACAACGAACTCAATCCCGTAGTTGACGGATATACACGTAAATTAGACTGCTCACAAATCACTGACGGTGCCGCCTGTGTATTTCTAGCGAACAAAGAGTTTGCTGAACAACATGCCAAGCAATACGGATATACTTTGGAGAGCATTCCCCGTATCAAAGGCTGGGGGCACACCACCTCGCGCATTAGCTTTAACGCCAAGGTGCAAGACAGTCAAAGCGAGACGTTCATCTTCCCCCACATCAATAAAGCCATTGGCGATGCCCTCAACCGTGCAGGCTTGCAAGATGTTTGGGGTGTGGACGGCATAGAAACCCACGACTGCTTCACTGTATCCGAATACATGGCGATCGAGCACTTCGGCATCACTCAGCCCGGCAAAGCCGGCGAAGCGGTAGAGGCCAACTGGATACAAATGGGCAATAGACTGCCTATTAATGCGAGCGGCGGATTAATAGGCTGCGGCCACCCTGTAGGCGCTACTGGCGTGCGTATGCTATTAGATGGCTATAAACAAACCACAAACCAAGCGGGTAGCTACCAAATTGAAGGGGCGAAAAATATTGCCACGCTAAATATTGGCGGCACGACCACGGCAGTAGCCAGTTTTGTAGTCGGCACCAACTAATAATGTTCTATATTTCATCACTTTGTTAAATTTTGTGTCCATTACATGACAGTTTTACTTATTTCCCTCCTGATTCTGATTTTGTAAGCGCTTTTTTAACTGTAAGCCTCATTAAAAACGCTCCTAATTGCCCCCTTTAACGAATGGCTTTGTGGGCAAGTTCACAAAAATTCACACCCAATAGAATCAATGTAAAAATTAATAATAGTTGGCACGTTAATCGCAAAAGTTAATACAAGAATTACAAAGTAGTGACAAAAGGGTATAAAAATGCATTTTAATATGTCAGCAGAGACCTTAGGTGAGTTCGTACGCATCAGGCAAATGCTTGATTCCCAACTTGGAATCACACTGGACTTGGAAAGCGAGGACTTTATGACAGACTTGTTCGACAAGTGTGCCCACAGCTGTAGTGAGCCCTTGGTTAACGCCGCCGATAGGTTGTGGTCAAACCTAAGTAAAGACAATCCAGAGATAGGCAAGCGTAAAGAGTTAAACCAGTTACATAGCTACTTACAGAAAATGACAGGCTAACCCTTTAGCGTAAAACAAGACTCAAACAACGCTCGCAAGGCGGGCTCCCCCAATTCACGGGCTCGCTTTATATTTTGCTCAGGAATGTCTTCAGGGTCACCGGGGTAAGCCTCTAAAGCTTTCTCTAAACTCGCCTCTCTTAATAAATGCAGCACGGGATAAGGCGAGCGATTGGTAAAGTTCGAAGCATCGAATTCATCTTCCCCTTCAAAACAGTAATCGGGGTGAAAACTAGCCACCTGATAAATCCCTTCATAGCCCTGCTCGACCAATAAATCCTCAGCCATGGCGACCAAATCTAAATAGTCGTCAAAGCGCTGAAAAGCATCGGGGTAAATCACTAAACTGGTTTCGATATTGTCGTCTTTATCTAATTTTTCACACTCTTCTACCAAGGCATGCAAACTATTAGCCATGCCCACACCGCCGACTACCGCATAGTGTACACGCCCAGCATCCGCTTCGCGTTTGGCAAAGGGGCAAAAGCCATGTTCAATCACCACGGTACGCAACCACTGCTGGGTTTGCGCAATCACTTCTTGTTCGCGCTTGCTCATCACTCAGCGCCACTCTTTAACCAAATGTTTTCCACCCAATCCCACACACCACCAATGCAATCCCCATCAAAATCCTCTTCTCCTTCAGTCCACAGATAAACCTCACCCGTCTCTGTGACAGCGTAGTAGCCGTCTTTATATTCACACAGCGGCGTCAGTTGACGCGGCAAGCCACGATTCCAAGCCACTGCTGCCACTTCTGGCAAATGGGTATGGGCATAGGGATCAGCAACCGTCACGGGCTCTAATGCGCCATAAACCACATCACTGGCGGTAAGCAAATACTCCTTAAAATCATCCGACAGAGGCACCAGCAACTCCTCTTCGATTTCCGTAATAGCGTCCTCATCGGGCAGCTCTAAGGCGGTGGGAATATCTTCTTTTAATTCTTGCAGCTTGGCAGCTATATCATTCATTATGCGTGTCTATGCGGATAGTCTGGAAAGGCTATTATAATTACCCCTGAGAAAATGTATGCACTATTTACCCTGTGTTGAAATAGAACCCACACAAACTGCCACCGCCAGTGTCATCTGGCTACACGGTCTGGGTGCCAATGGCCACGACTTCGAGCCCATCGTCCCCGAGCTAAAACTCCCCGCGGGCCTACCCATACGCTTTATCTTCCCCCACGCCCCCGAGATGCCCGTGACCATCAACGGCGGCCACATCATGCCCGCTTGGTATGACATCTTAGAAATGAGCATCGAGCGCAAGGTCGACGAGACCCAGCTCAGGCAATCCGCATCAGACGTGGTGAATCTGATTGAGCGGGAAATAGAGCGCGGCGTGCCTAGCGAAAGAATCATATTAGCGGGCTTCTCTCAAGGTGGCGCCGTGGCCTATGAAGCGGCGCTAAGTTATGGAAAACCACTTGCGGGGCTGCTTTGCTTGTCGACCTATTTAGC
>CAZBWS010000024.1:18317-27540 GCA_964495705.1 uncultured Gammaproteobacteria bacterium | reverse complement strand
ATGGTACCAGTGGGCGGACTTGAACCGCCACTCCCGAAGGAAACGGATTTTGAATCCGTCATGTCTACCAATTCCATCACACTGGCATGGCCACTTAAGTAGCGGGCGTTATTCTAATCAAAAGCATTGATCTAGGCTAGCAGTAATTTAAGTTTTCAGGCTATTTGTTGATTTATTTCCTGCAATACTCGAACAGGATCGAGGCTTTGCGTAATAGGTCGCCCAATCACCAAGTAGTCAGAACCATTCTGCACCGCCTGCTGGGGCGTAACTATACGCTTCTGGTCCCCCTGCACACTGCCCGCAGGGCGTATACCCGGAGTCACGAGCTTAAAGTCCGAGCCAAAATTTGCCTTCATGTCCCTAGCTTCTTGTGCCGAGCAAACGACACCGTCCATGCCTGAATCTTTTGCTAAAGCAGCTAGATGCCTTGCCGTATCGGCAGGGCTGCGCAAGTTACTTAGCTGCACCAAGTCCTCTTGATCCATACTGGTTAACACAGTCACCGCTATTAATAACGGCGCATCGCCACGCTTATCTAAAGCTTCACGGGCTGCACTCATCATGCGTTTTCCACCTTGAGCATGAACATTCACCATCCACACACCAATATCTGCCGCAGCCACACAGGCTTCGGCCGTGGTATTGGGGATATCGTGAAATTTCAGGTCGAGAAACACATCAAAACCACGTTTAGATAGCCGCTCTACTAGAGGAGCCCCGTGATAAGTAAATAGCTGCTTACCCACTTTCAAGCGGCATAGACGGGGGTCTAAGCGATCAGCGAGGGAGAGGACGTCGGCCTTGTCTTTATAATCTAAAGCAACAACAATTTTAGGGTCAGTAATAATAGCAGTCATAAAACTTAGCGATAAATCGGAAAAATACTGCCCCAGTGCGCGCAGCTGGGGCAATGCCATTGAATATTGCGGCTATTATACCCGCAATGTTCACACTGATAGGCATGATCAAGCACTTCTAGCTTATTTATTTGCTGTTGCATGGACTTTGTATCAATAGCAACAGGGTGTAAGTCCAACCAGTCTTTCAGCGGTTCCACACCTGGCTGCTTATCCATAATTCCCTCAAGATAGGCTTTGGCTTCTTGAACGCCTTCTTTATCGCGAATTTGCTGGGTAAGCGGCGTGACATAAACCCCTTCTTTTCTTAACCGTGAGAATAACGCCTCTAGCTGACGTTGAACGCGCTTATTGTCTATCTGTTCTAGGCAACATTGTATTTTGGGTATCACCTGACTCGCGAAGCGTGTATCCAATTCGATTACACGTACATAACAGGCCAAGGCATCTAAGTGTTTTTCCTGAACTAAGGCTTGTTCGGCTAGCATGAAGTTCACACGCAAAGAAGCGGCGTCATACTGGTAAGCCAACTGCACGTGTTTGCTAGCAGTATCTGCATCACCCTGCTTTTGATCCAAGTCCGCCTGTTCACAATAGTAATGGGAAATCAGCTGATTTTGCTTCTCACCCGTTGTGCGAACATAGCTTTTCACTACGTTGATCGCGGAAAGCCACTCATGCTCTTGCACATAGATGTCTCGTAATGCATCTTGTGCCTGGGTACTATGCAAGCCCTCTTCACACACCTCTTGAAATAAGCCTTCCGCCCTATCCAGCACACCTGCGGCGCGATAGTCCTTGCCGAGTTCTAGCAACGCTAAACTGCGATTTTCGCGCGAAATATTCGGCCTTGCTATAAGATTTTGATGAATGCGGATAGCGTTTTCTATCTCACCTTTACGACGAAACAACTTGCCCAAGGTCACATGGGTTTCAACCGTTTCACCGTCCACTTCTACAAGACGCAAAAACACTTCCAAGGCCTTGTCGGGCTTTTCGTTCAGAAGGTAATTAATCCCCTTGTAATATTCTGCGCTTAATTTAGCAGGCTCATTAAACTGGCGGCGATAGGCACGCCGACCGCTAAACCAGCCAAACAACAGAGCGGCAAAAAGCGCTACCGCGAACAGCAGTTCTGTCACTTAGCCTTCGCCTCGCAGCTTGCGTAAATTATCCAGTTCTTTTTGCACCAATGCCTTGCTGCGCTCAGAGCGCTTTAACTGTCTGTGCTGCTTAAATACCCAAATAGAGCATAACCCAATGCTCAGCAGCGCACCCATTGCCATGGCAATGAATAACAAAGCGATAAGCGGCAAGCTAATGCTTGAGTAGTAATAGTCAAACTGAACAGCACCGCCGTTGTTTATCGCTACCAATACGCCGACCAGCAATAGAACGAGTGACAATAGAATAAATAGAATTTTTTTGAGCATGTGGCTCTCGCGTTATTGTTATGCAAAAAGCATAGCAGTGAGCACACAGAGTGAACAGCTTAATATGAAAGGATTTGTGAAGATTTACGCCACAGAAATGACGCAGGTGTAGACCTAGACAGAAAGACTAAGACTCTAGCGCTTCATTAACGCGTTCGCGCAGCTCTTTTCCAGGCTTGAAGTGAGGAACGTGTTTCCCTGGCAAGGCAACTGATTCGCCTGTTTTGGGGTTTCGCCCTACTCTTGGAGGTCGGAAATGCAAACTAAAACTACCAAACCCGCGAACTTCAATACGCTCACCGCCTGACAGGGCGTTGCTCATTTCTTCTATTAAAGTCTTTACCGCTAGCTCTACATCTTTATAAGCCAGATGTGATTGCTTGCGTGCCAAGCCTTCAATAAGTTCTGATTTAGTAACTGCTGCCTGATCATCAGACATAATGCACCACCTTTATATTTGCTAAATCAAGTACTGAGGCCAGAATGACCCCAGTACCTATCAGCTATAGCTTACGACTACTTGTCGTTCGCTTCCAGCTGTTCTTTCAGCAAGTCGCCCAATGTAGCGCCGCCGGTAGCTGCGCCACCAGACTTGTACTCATTGATTGTTGCCTGCTCTTCATCACTGTCCTTCGCTTTGATAGACAATGTGATTGCACGGCTCTTGCGGTCAACGCCAGTGAACTTGGCTTCAACTTTGTCGCCTACGTTCAATACGTGAGAAGCATCTTCTACACGCTCGCGAGAGATTTCAGAAACGCGTAGGTAACCTTCTACGTTTTCTGCTAGCTCGATACGTGCGCCTTTCGCGTCAACTTCTAAAACCGTACCGTTAACGATAGCGCCTTTAGGGTTAGTTGCAATGAAAGAGCTGAAAGGGTCGCCTTCCATCTGCTTCACGCCAAGAGAGATACGCTCGCGCTCTGGGTCAACAGCCAATACTGTTGCTTCAAGCTCGTCGCCCTTCTTGTAGTTGCGAACCGCTTCTTCACCCGCATCTTCCCAAGATAGGTCAGATAAGTGAACAAGACCGTCGATACCACCTTCAAGACCGATGAAGATACCAAAGTCAGTGATAGACTTGATCTTGCCGCTAACCTTGTCGCCCTTATTATGAGTTGCAGAGAATGCTTCCCATGGGTTGGCGTGGCACTGCTTCATACCTAGAGAAATACGACGACGTTCTTCGTCGATGTCCAAGATCATGACTTCACACTCGTCGCCTAGAGCAACTAGCTTGCCAGGGTTAACGTTCTTGTTAGTCCAGTCCATTTCAGAAACGTGAACCAAACCTTCAACGCCTTCTTCAATTTCAACGAAGCAACCGTAGTCAGCAATGTTAGTCACCTTACCGAATAGGCGTGAGCCCTCTGGGTAGCGGCGAGTTAGGTCCTGCCATGGATCATCACCTAGCTGCTTAAGGCCTAGTGATACGCGGTTCTTCTCTTTGTCGAACTTAAGTACAACAACGTCGATCTCGTCGCCAACAGCAACCACTTCAGATGGGTGATGTACACGCTTCCAAGCCATATCAGTAATGTGTAGAAGACCGTCAATACCACCAAGATCCAAGAACGCGCCGTAGTCGGTAAGGTTCTTAACAACACCCTTAGCGATAGCACCTTCAGTCAGATTCTTAAGCAGCTCTTCGCGCTCTTCGCTGTACATAGTCTCAACAACGGCACGACGCGAAACAACAACGTTGTTGCGCTTGCGGTCCATTTTGATAACTTTAAATTCAAGCACTTTGCCTTCTAGGTAAGAAGTATCGCGCACAGGGCGAACGTCTACCAAAGAACCCGGCAAGAATGCACGAACTTCATTAATTTCTACTGTGAAGCCGCCTTTCACTTTACCAGTGATAAGACCTTCAACAATTTCATCTGCTTCACAAGCTTCTTCAAGGGCAGTCCAAGAACGTGCGCGCTTAGCTTTCTCGCGAGATAGGCGAGTTTCGCCGAATCCGTCTTCAACAGAGTCAAGACATACTTCTACAACATCACCAACAGAAACTTCGACTTCGCCGTTCATGTTTAGGAATTGTGAAGCAGGAATGACGCCTTCAGACTTCAGGCCAGCAGCAACAATAACCATGTCATTGCGAATATCAACCACAGTACCTTCAATAAGGGCGCCGGGTTTCATTTCAGTTGCTACAAGGGATTGCTCAAATAATTCAGCAAAAGAGAGATTTTCACTCATGGGGGGATATACCTATTTACTCTGCAACAAACCGCTCATCCGCTGGCCTGCCAGATTATTAAAAACGCCTCTTCTATCCGTAGAAAAGACTAAAAAACTACGCCTTAATCAGGCCGCGCTGTAGCGCTAACTGCATCACTTTCTCACAGACCTCTTCGATCGGCATACTAGTGGTGTCCAGTTCAATCGCATCCTCAGCTGGCACTAGTGGCGACTCGCTGCGGGTACGATCCTTCTCATCACGGGCTTCAATATCCCGTAAAAGGGCGGCGATATTAGCATCAAAGCCCTTTTCTTTCAATTGCTTGTAGCGTCTATCGGCGCGCTCTGCTGCACTTGCAGTCAAGAAAACCTTCACTACAGCCTCAGGAAACACGACAGTGCCCATATCACGGCCATCGGCAACCAGGCCAGGTGCGGTTTGGAAACCGTGCTGACGCTCCAATAAGGCCGCGCGTACCTGAGGTACAGCGGCTACAGTGGAGGCGATCGCCCCTGTCTCTTCGGTGCGCAGCTCGCGGCTCACATCCTCACCGGCAAGTAATGTTTTCACGCCATCACTGCCGCTGGTGTCGAACTTTACATCAAGAGTTCTAGCGACCTGCCCTAGGCTATCCGCATCGGCTAGATCTACGCCTTGCTTCGTCGCCGCCAAGGCGGTTAAACGATATAGGGCTCCACTATCGAGCAACTGCCAGCCCAACTGCTGGGCCAGCCATTGGCATAAAGTGCCCTTGCCTGCCCCTGACGGGCCATCAACAGTAATTACGGGAGTCGTATTTATCTTGGTCATTATTGTGCTTCCAGTTTTAAACCAGCGCCGCGCGCTAGTTCAACAAAATTAGGGAATGATGTGGCGACGTTCTCACAGTTATTGACCGTGATGGGCCCTGTTGCGCGTAATGCGGATAGGCTGAACGACATGGCTATGCGGTGATCATCGTGAGCTTCTACCGCGCCGCCGTTGATCTCTCCACCTTGGATGATCGCACCATCTTCGGTGCCAACCGCGTCTACACCCAAGGCCTGCAGGCCATCTACCATGACTTGTATACGGTCGCTTTCTTTAACGCGCAGCTCTTCTGCCCCAGTCAGTACTGTCTGGCCTTCGGCACAGGCCGCTGCTACAAATAGCGCGGGAAATTCATCAATGGCCAAGGGCACTAAGGCTTCGGGGATATTGATGCCTTTCAGCTGAGCTGACTTTACACGAATATCTGCTACCGGCTCGCCACCCACTTCACGTTGATTTTCCAGCGCAATGTTAGCACCCATCAATTTTAGAATATCAATCACACCCGTGCGTGTAGGGTTAATCCCTACATGTTCCAGTAGCAATTCAGAACCTGGAGCGATACTTGCCGCCACCATAAAAAAGGCCGCTGATGATATATCTGCTGGTACATCAATACTCGCAGCAATCAACTTGCCTCCACCTTGCAGGCTCATACGGTTGCCTTCAGTTTTTACTTCGTAGCCAAAGCCACGCAACATACGCTCAGTGTGGTCCCGTGTAGGTGCGGGTTCCGTGACCGAGGTTTCCCCCTCGGCATATAAGCCAGCCAATAGCACACAGGACTTAACCTGAGCGCTGGCCATAGGCAAGTCATAATGAATTCCTTTTAGCTTAGCGCCACCCGCCATCAGCATAGGGGGTCGCCCCCCCTCTTCCGATGCAATTTCTGCTCCCATCAACCTTAATGGATCAATCACGCGGCCCATCGGGCGCTTCGACAAGGAGCGGTCACCTAGTAAGGTCAAGGCAAAAGGCTGGGGTGACAGCAGGCCGGCCATCAAGCGCATGGAAGTGCCCGAGTTACCCACATCTAGGGGCTTACCAGGGTCTTTCAAACCGTGCATACCCACGCCTTGAATCGTCACCTGACCATTCTCTGGCCCGTCAATTTCCACACCCATGGCACGAAAGGCACGCAGTGTATTCAGGCTATCCTCCCCCTCAAGAAAGCCCGACACACGGGTTTCGCCCTCGGCCAAGGAGCCGAACATAATAGAACGGTGGGAAATAGACTTGTCACCAGGCACACGTACTGAGCCACTAAGGCTGCCACCAGGTTGAATGATAAATTGGGTAAATTGACTCATTAAAAACTCGTCGTCAGTAGTAGCTAAGCGTGCCTAGCTATTTATAAAGAGGGCGATTTTAGCAGATTACTGTGCGGCTGACTGCCGTGCTTATAAGGAAAATTCAGCAATTTGTTGATATAGCTTAGTCCGAGCATTCCTAGCTGGGGAATCACTGCCATACAGAGCAAAGGACTTCGCCAAAAAAGTAGCCGAGTAATCAGGCAGCTGCCAGCCACTGATTTCCTGCCTATGCTTTAGCCGCGCCAGTGTAATGTGTGGTTTATAAGGGCGGTCGTCACAATCAAAGCCAGCCTCCTGCAGAGACTGCTGTAACCTAGCCTGTAAAGACAATAAAGCGACGCCCGGCTTTATATGCAAGGCCAGCACTCTGGACTTGGCATCGGGGAAAAAATCCAAGCTCTCCACACTACACTCGAAGCGAGGGGCTTTAATCTGCTCGGCAATGTCCGTCAGCGAACGTAAATTGGCCGCCTGCATCGCTTTCGCCCTAGCACCACCCGTTACTGCACTGCCGCTAAGAGGCCCTAAATACGCTAGGGTGATATGCAGGTTTTCCTCGAGCGACCAGCGCAGCTGCCCCTCTGCGTCAACTTTCTGCAGAGGTTCTAATAAGTCTTTATTGATATGCCTGGCTAGGCGGCCCAGCGGAAGAGCGAAGAAGTAGTTCAAGCCTACTGTGAAAGCTGCTTGGTAGCGCGGCGTAGACGTGAAGAAAGTATACGCCCAAATTCAAACAGTATTTTATTGCCCAGTTCGGGTTGGCGCGCGGCCAAGGAGTCAAAGTAGCCACGGCTCAAGCGGTAGATCTCCCCCGCTTCGATGCCTTGCACTGTAGCTGAACGAGGCAGGCGATCAAAGAATGCTTGCTCACCAAATATGGCACCTGCACCCAAAACAGCAACATCATGGGGCACGTCATCGCCTAGGTTGATCGACACTTGCAACTTGCCAGAAGCGATAAAGAATATGCACTCATCCATATCCCCTTGGCGCACAATATAGTCTCCTGCCTGAAAGCTCTGCAGCTGCATTATCGCCATCAAACTTTGCCACTCTTCCTGAGTCGAGTTATGTAGGAATACCAATTGGTGCTCGTCAGAGTCACCCATCTCGGTGGAATAATGGAAAAAACCTGGAGTTTGCATGCGACCTTGCCTTAAGCTTATTGTTTATAATACATTTCTAGCATGCTTTACTACTGAATACAAAATGAAACCACACCAATTCAAAATCGAGAAAGTACTGCCTTGCTCACAACAACAGGCATTTGCCTTCTTTTCTGAGCACACTAATTTTGGGCAATTCTGGCCAGGGAAGTTCAGCCGCGTAAAAGCGAGCAGCTCCAACAATATCAACGGTCTAGGATCGGTACGTCAGATTGATACAGGGGCAATAAAATTTGAAGAGACGATTATTGGCTTTGAAGAAAACCAGCTAATCGAATACACCATCAGTAAGAACAGTCCCTTTGATAACTATCATGGCAAGATGGAATTTTTTGCATTGAATGAGAAGGAGTGCTTCTTACGCCATTCAACGCAATTCAACCCCAAGGTGCCAGGGCTTTATTTAGTAGAACTTGCGGGGATGGAGTTGATTATTAAGCGGGGGATTAAAAAGGCAGCGAAATTGCTCGCAGCCTAGCCGCAGAATTTATCCCGCGTCATCTTCGCCATAGAAAATATCTCCTGCAACTTATCCCCATCACCTTTAGCAACCGCCGCATAGATTTCTTTCATGTCATCTAGGTAACGATCCATAGAAGCCATCAAGGCTTCGCGGTTATTTACGCAGATGTCTCGCCACATGGTTGGGTCACTGGATGCGATGCGCGTGAAGTCACGAAAGCCGCCTGCGGCATATTTAAATATCTCATCCACATCATCCATCTTCGCCAAGCTGTCCACCAAACCGAAAGCCAGCATATGCGGCAAATGAGAAGTTGCTGCCAAGACGGTATCGTGGTGCTCGGCGCTCATCTCTTCTACTTTCGCACCAGTAACCTTCCACATTTCACGCACAATAGTTAACGCATCAGGATTGGTATTCGCATCAGGCGTGAGTAGCACACGACGGTCGTTATATAGATCGTGAATCGCCGCAGCCGCCCCGCTCTTCTCTGTACCCGCTATTGGATGACCAGGTACAAACTGCTTCGTTGAACCAAACACCTCGGCAAAGTCTTTGATCACCGAACCCTTGGTACTGCCGCCGTCGGTAACAATGGCATTAGCAGGCAAGGTGTTTTTAATAGTCTCAAGTGAGGCACGCATCGTACCCATAGGCACGGCGAGAAACACCACATCTGCAGTAACCACTGCAGCTGCCGCATCCGTGCTGTATTCATCTATCGCACCACGCTGTTGAGCAATTTTTAAATTCTCAATACCGCGCCCGACACCGGTGACTTTTTGCACAAAGCCTTCGCGGCGTAAGGCCAAGCCTAGGGATGCACCAATGGAACCGACACCGATAATTACTAAATGGTTAATCATGTAAAATTCACACCCTGCCCTATTAATTCATGTTCATAGGGAATTATAAAAATGTCATCTTGAGCGCAACACGGTGAAGTCGAAAGATCCGGTTCACCGATAGCTCAGTTACCCAGATACTTCGGCT
>CAZBWS010000024.1:17063-18217 GCA_964495705.1 uncultured Gammaproteobacteria bacterium | reverse complement strand
GCTTCGCTCAGTATGACAGAGCTTTTACGTTATTACTTAGCCAATACCTTTTTCAGCCCGTCAATAAAGCGTTGGTTTTCCTGCTGCGTACCAATGGTGATACGTAAGTAATTCGGCAGCTGGTAATTCGCTATGGGGCGTACAATTACACCTTCGTGTAGCAAGCCTTCATATACTGCGTCCGCATCAACGCCCGCGTTACTAGCGACATCGATACAGATGAAATTGCCTACCGAAGGAATATAACCCAAGCCCATTTCATCGCAGGCAGCAACCAACTGTGCCATACCCTGCTTATTGGTCTCTAGTGACTTGGCTACATACTCATCATCACCCAGCGCAGCAACAGCCGCAGCTTGTGCGGCTGCGTTGACATTAAAGGGCTGGCGCACACGATTAAGTAAATCGGCTAGCTCAGGGTGAGACATACCGTAGCCTATACGCACTGCAGGGATGCCATAGATTTTTGAAAAGGTGCGTGTGACGACCAAGTTTTTGAATTCACCCAGCCATTGTATGGCATCGGGATAGTCGCCCTCTTCTACATATTCAAAATAAGCCTCGTCAACAACGACGATGATTTCTTCTGGCACGTTTTTGATAAAGCTATACAGCTCATCTTTAGCCAACCAAGTGCCCGTGGGGTTGTTTGGGTTAGCGACAAAGATCACACGGGTCTTATCTGTAATCTGCGCCAACATCGCCGCCAAGTCGTGACCATAGGGCATGGCGTGGTCGGCAGCGTTAGCCGGTGCAATTTTCATTACGCCATTTACCGCCTGAGTCACAATGGGATAGACCGCAAAGGCATGTGCAGAAAACACCACTTCTTCACTTGGCATAACAAAAGTGCGGGCGATGAGTTCTAGGATATCGTTGGAGCCATTGCCTAGAGTGATTTGATTTTCAGCCAAGCCTAGCTTCTTAGATAAAGCTTGTTTGATTTCAAAACTATTGCCGTCAGGGTAGCGATGTAGCTCGGTCATCGCTTGCGCGATGGCGGCTTGTGCTTTTGGGCTAGGGCCTAGGGGGTTTTCGTTAGAAGCTAGCTTAACCGCATCAGTGATGCCGTATTCGCGCTCTAGCTCGTCTAAAGGTTTGCCAGGGGCGTAGGGCGTTAGCTTTTGTACGCCGGGGTTGGCTAGGTTGTGTAT
>CAZBWS010000024.1:0-16963 GCA_964495705.1 uncultured Gammaproteobacteria bacterium | reverse complement strand
ACCTTCAACACCGCCGCCTCTTCTTCAATCAACTTCAACGCCTTCTGCACGGGTTCATCATCTTCATGGCCTTCGATATCAAAGAAGAATATATACTCCCAGTTACCGCGGCGTGAAGGACGCGACTCTATGCGGGTCATGCTAATGCCTTGCTCTGATATCGGCTGTAACAAGGACACCAAGGCCCCCGATTTATTCTTCGCCGACACCATCACCGATGTTTTGTCTTTACCTGATGCTGGCACGGGTTTGCGTCCAATAATCAGGAAGCGGGTAGTATTGTCTGGCTCGTCTTCGATGCTAGAGACAACAATTTTTAATTGGTATAACTCTGCAGCGGCGGAGCTGGCAATTGCAGCGCCATCCTCGCCTTCTGCGACCATACGCGCTGCTTCTGCATTACTGCTAACACCTTCACGAGCCGCATGGGCTAGATTTTCGTCTAGCCATTCTCGACATTGTGCTAAAGCCTGCGGATGGGCATACACCGTTTTGATGTTTTCTAGCTGATCCGCATTGCTTAATAAATTGTGATGAATACGCATATCCACTTCGCCGCAAATGCGCAGTGGTGAATTGATAAACGTATCCAAAGTGTGGGTGACGACACCTTCTGTGGAGTTTTCAATCGGTACCACGCCATAGTTGGCGCTGCCCGATTCTACTTCACGGAAAATTTCGTCAATGGCCGTCTTCGGCGTGGTACTCACCGAGTGGCCAAAATGCTTCAGTGCTGCGGCTTGAGTGAATGTTCCCTCAGGCCCCAGATAAGCAATATTCATGGGTTCTTCAAGCGCCAAACAGGCTGACATGATTTCACGAAACAGACGCGCAACTTCTTCCCCCGGTAAGGGGCCTTCGTTGCGTTCAGAAACCATGCGTAGCACCTGGGCTTCGCGCTCAGGGCGATAAAACTGACTCGAACCTTCTATATCACGCTTAATTTCTGCGACACGCATAGCACAGCTAGCGCGCTCATTAATCAGCTTTTGAATAGTGCGGTCAACTTCATCAATTTTTTGACGAATATCTTGCAGCTCTTGTGAGTCAGTCATTATCTTTCCTGGGCTAACGAACGACTAAAGCGTTCTTACTTTTAGTACGCCATCAATCGCTTGAATCTTCTCAACAACATCCGCTGAAACTTCAGACTCAACGTCTACCAAGGTATAAGCCACATCGCCGCGAGACTCGTTGACCATGTGGCAAATGTTTACGCCGCCATCACCTAGGATATGAGAAATCTGACCGACCATGTCGGGGCGGTTAGCATTAGCAATCGACAAACGCTGAGCGCCAGCACGAGGCAAAACCACATTAGGGAAGTTCACTGAGTTTTGGATATTACCATTTTCTAGGAAGTCCTTAACTTGATCCGCAACCATGATCGCGCAGTTCTCTTCTGCTTCACCAGTAGAAGCGCCCAAGTGAGGTAGCGCGATAACGCCTGGGTTAGTCTTTACTTCGTTGCTTGGGAAGTCAGTTACGTAAGTGCCAACTTTGCCCGTCTCTAGTCCAGCTAGTACGTCAGTATCGTTAACGATACCGCCACGGGCTAGATTCAATACAACAACGCCGTCTTTCATCTGCGTTAAACGCTCAGCGTTTAGCATATTGCGTGTGGGCTCGATCAAGGGAACGTGGAACGTCACGAAGTCTGCTGCACGGAAGGCTTCATCAACCGTAGCCGCTTGCCTAACTTCAGACGATAGCTTCCAAGCATTACCAACCGTGATGACGGGGTCGTAACCTACAACATTCATCCCCAATGCAACCGCAGCGTTAGCCACTTTCACACCAATCGCACCTAGACCGACAACCGCTAGGGTCTTGCCAGGCAGCTCAAAGCCCACGTACTTCTTCTTGCCCGCTTCTACTTCAACGTTCAACTTGGCATCATCTGCTTCGTTCAAGTTGTTAGTGTAATCCCACGCCTGGCAGATATTACGTGCCGCAAGCAACATGCCTACGATAACTAACTCTTTTACCGCGTTGGCGTTAGCGCCCGGTGCGTTAAATACAACAACACCCTCATTAGTCATGCGCTCAACGGGTACGTTGTTAACGCCAGCGCCAGCACGGCCAACACACTTCAAAGACTCAGGCGTCTCGTAGTCGTGAAGCTTGTGTGAACGCAAGATGATCGCGTCCGGGTTTTGGATCTCAGATGATGTTTCGTAATCTGCACGTGGTAGACGCTCTAGGCCGACAGCGGCGATGTTATTAAAGGTTAGAACCTTGTTCATGGTAGTACTCACTATTTTAATTTAAAACTGTTTTGTCGCAGAGATATCGAGCTTAATAGTGTCATCCTGAGCGTAATGCAATGGAGCCGAAGGATCTGGGTAACCGATATTTCAGTGAGCCAGATCCTTCCACTGCGCTAGCGCTGCGGTCAGGATGACATTTTTATTTATACGGATAGGCTGAAAACACTATTTTCTAGCCTATCTGCATTACTCACTAAAACCTCTGTAACTAATTTATTATGAATTCGCCGCAGCAAACTCTTTCATGTATGCAATCAAGGCATCAACGCCTTCAGCAGGCATCGCGTTATAGATGCTCGCACGCATGCCGCCTACCGAGCGATGCCCCTTCAAGGTGGTTAGGCCTTTCGCCGTTGCACCTTCAAGGAAAGCTTTATCTAGCTCATCATTTGCCAACGTGAAGGGTACGTTCATCCAAGAACGGCTACCAACAGCAACCGGGTTGGCATAAAAATCAGAGTTATCAACATAGTCATATAACTTGGCTGCTTTAGTTGAGTTGTGCTTGGCCATCGCTTCAACACCGCCCTGCTCTTTAATCCACTTGAATACTAGACCCGCCAAGTACCATGAGTAGGTTGGTGGTGTGTTTAACATGGAATCATTGTCAGCTAACTTGGCGTAATCAAAGATGCCCGGAGAGCGTGCATCTAGCTCGCCAATTAGGTCATCACGCACAATCACTACCGCAATACCCGCTGGGCCGATATTCTTCTGTGCGCCTGCGTAGATCAAACCGAACTTGCTCACGTCGATGGGACGAGAAAGAATCGTCGAAGACATATCTGCCACTAAAGGCACGTCACCCGTGTCAGGGATAAAGTCGAACTCTACGCCGCTGATGGTTTCGTTAGGCGTGTAGTGAACGTAAGCTGCATCAGGGTTTAGCTTCCACTCGCTCTGCGGTGGTACAGACATAAAGTTATCCGCTTCACCTGTCGCTGCAACGTTTACATCGCAAAAACGCTTCGCTTCAGCGATGGCCTTCTTAGACCATGCACCGGTGTTGATGTAATCAGCACTCGTCTTGCCGCGTAGCAAGTTCATAGGAATAGCTGAGAACTGGGCCGTTGCACCGCCCTGAACAAATAATACTTTGTAGTTATCAGGGATCTGCATCAGATCACGTAGGTCTTGCTCAGCGTCTGCTGCAACACTGACAAACTCTTTACCACGATGGCTCATTTCCATTATAGATGCGCCAGTACCGTGCCAATCCGTCATTTCTGCAGCAGCCGTTTTTAAGACGGCTTCTGGCAACATGGCCGGGCCAGCACTAAAGTTAAATACTCTAGACATTTTCATTACTCCAAATTTTAAAATTAAAATTATTTAGGGAGGCTGCCAGTGCAGCCTCAACCATCATTCTTCGCTTGCTGGCATATCCGCATTCTCAGCGCTATAGCCCTCGCCACCTTCTTCAGGCTCATCGTCGTCCTCGCCACCTAAGTTGGCGATACGCTCTAGCTCCACTAGCTTTTCGTCTTCTGCCAAGCGAATTAGGCGAACACCCTGGGTATTTCGGCTCATCACCGAGATATCACCTACAGGGGTACGTACCAAGACGCCACCATCTGAAATCAACATGATTTCGTTGTCTTCAACCACTTGGACAGCGCCGACCACAGCGCCATTGCGATCAGAAGTCTTAATAGAGACAACACCCTGGCCACCACGACCATAAGTCGGATATTCATCCGCCTCGGTACGCTTGCCGTAACCATTTTCAGTCACGCTTAAGATGTCACCGTCTTCAACAACAATCAGACCCACCATCTTCTGGTCGTCTTGCAACTTGATACCACGCACACCTGCCGCAGTACGGCCCATCTGGCGCACGTCAGCTTCCTTAAAGCGAATGGCTTTACCTGCGTTGGAGAACAACATGATGTCGCGCTCACCGTCGGTAAGGGCTACATCAATCAATGTATCACCTTCACGAATATCCAAGGCGATAATGCCGTTGGCCCGTGGGCGCGAGAAGTCTTCTAGCGAGGTACGCTTAACCGTACCGTTCTCTGTGGCCATAAACACAAACTGGTCTTTATCAAATTCGCGAATCGGCAGTACGGCGTTGATACGTTCGTCTTCTTCCAATGGCAGTAAGTTAACAATCGGCTTACCACGCGCGGTACGACCGCCAATAGGTAGCTCGTAGACCTTCTTCCAGTAAACCTTACCTTTACTAGAGAAGAACAACAGAGTGTCGTGAGTTGAGGCTACAAATAACTTGTCGATGAAGTCTTCGTCCTTCATCTTCGTTGCGGTCTTACCACGACCACCACGCTTCTGCGCCTTGTAATCTGACAATGGCTGCGCCTTAGCGTAGCCTTCGTGGGATAATGTCACCACAACATCTTCTTCGTTAATTAAATCTTCGACGGTCAGGTCCGAAGCGTCTTGATAAATCTCGGTACGGCGCTCATCGCCATAGCCTTCTTTGATTTCAATCAGCTCATCGCGAACAACTTGCTTAAGACGGTCTGGGTTTTGCAGGATATCCAGCAGGTCAGAAATAATATCCAACAGCTTGCCGTATTCTTCAACGATCTTATCTTGCTCTAAACCTGTTAGTTTCTGGAGACGTAAATCAAGGATAGCCTGAGCTTGCACTGGAGAAAGGTGATAACCATCTTCCTTCAAGCCATATTCTTCACCCAAATCATCAGGACGGGTTGCTGTGGCACCCGCCTTTTCCAACATACCGCTTACTACACCTGAACCCCAGGTTTGAGAAATCAACTGCAGCTTAGCTTCGGAAGGACTACTGGATGCTTTAATCAATGCAATGATTGGGTCAATATTACTCAAAGCAACAGCAAGACCTTCCAACACGTGAGTACGTTCACGGGCTTTACGCAGGTCAAACAGGGTACGGCGTGTAACCACCTCACGGCGGTGAGCAATAAAGGCTTCTAGAATCTGCTTTAGATTCATTAGCTTTGGCTGTCCCTTATCGAGGGCAACCATATTAATACCAAATGAAGACTGCAACTGAGTTTGTGCGTAGAGGTTATTCAACACAACCTCCCCCACTTCACCGCGGCGCAGTTCAATCACCATGCGCATACCGTCTTTATCAGACTCGTCGCGCAGCTCGGTGATACCTTCAATTTTCTTCTCGCGCACCAGTGCAGCAATTTTTTCTAGTAGGCGCGCCTTGTTCACCTGATAAGGCAGCTCGGTAACGATAATGGTCGACTTGTTGGTCTTCTCGTTAACTTCGATATTCGCCTTGGCGCGCATGCGGATACTGCCACGACCGGTGCGATAGGCCTCGCGGATACCGCGGGCACCGTTAATGATACCCGCGGTGGGGAAGTCTGGACCAGGAATGTGTTGCATCAATGCGACGACATCGAGCTCTGGCTCGTCCATCAACGCCACGGTGCCATCAATAATTTCATTCAGGTTATGGGGCGGAATATTGGTCGCCATACCCACGGCAATACCGCTGGAGCCGTTGACTAACAGCGCTGGTACGCGTGCAGGTAATACTGTCGGCTCAGATTCAGAACCATCGTAGTTTTCTACGAAGTCAACGGTTTCTTTATCTAGGTCAGCTAGCATCTCGTGAGCCAGCTTGGCCATACGTACTTCCGTATAACGCATTGCAGCCGGGGAGTCCCCATCAACAGAACCAAAGTTACCTTGGCCGTCGATCAACATATAGCGCATGGAGAAGTCCTGCGCCATACGCACCATCGTGTCGTAAACCGCCGTATCACCATGTGGGTGGTACTTACCGATCACATCACCCACAATACGTGCTGATTTTTTATAAGACTTATTCCAGTCGTTACCCAGAACATTCATGGCGTAGAGGACACGGCGATGTACCGGCTTCAAACCGTCACGCACATCTGGCAATGCACGTCCGACAATAACACTCATGGCGTAGTCCAAATAGGACTGACGCATCTCGTCTTCGAGGTTAATTGGAATTATTTCTTTGGCAAAATCAGCCATATTCGTACCTTGTTGTTGGCCATTACAGCCTATTTTGGATTTAGCGGTAACATTTAATAAGCGGCGAATTCTAGCACAAACATGCTCTACGTCCTACCCACTAGAATACAGAAAAAGTGGCTCAGGAGGGCTCTAAGGAAGCCTCAGAAGGGAGAATTGAATAGAAATCTTAATAAAAGACGTTAAGAATGACTGCAAAAGCGCTTAAAACACGCCTCTCATGGTAAAGTTAGGTTTCATGTATTTTCTGCAAAATACACTTTATAGCAATTTCGGCCTGCCTCTTTAGCCTCATATAGCGCCTCGTCCGCCCAGCCAACGAGAGACTCTGGCGTCTGCTGCGCAACAGGCTGGCAAGTAGCAACACCTATACTCAGGGTGATTTCTCGCGCTGCATCTGAGAATTCATGTTTGATACCTAGATCTTGCACATTATGACATAGGGCATCAGCTAGCTGCGCCGCTTGCTCCGACTCTGTATCTGGCAATATCACTACAAACTCTTCACCTCCATAACGTGCCACCGAGTCAGCTGAGCGTTTAAAGCTGCCTGCGATACAGCGTGCGACCTTTTCTAGGCAAGCATCACCTGCCTGGTGACCATAACCATCGTTATATTTTTTAAAGGCATCAATATCCACCATTAATAAGCTGAGGCGGGTTTTATTGCGATCAGCACGGCGCCATTCTGCATCAAGGTTATTTTCCATCTTCCTACGGTTATCCACCCTAGTAAGAGGGTCTATCGTCGCCATATGCTGCAGTTTCGCATTTAGCTTTTTAAGTTGACTGCGCTCCAGGTTGATCATCTTTTGCTGCACAAATTCTCGACGTATAGACATCTCCATATAATAGTTAGCTGCCAAAGCCATAAACACACAACAAGTGAAGTAAGCGTTATAGCTTGCTATCACATCTAAAGGCTGCGGCCGAAAGCAAGTGATCAATATATTAAAGCTCAGGCTAGTTAACAACATAACCACCGCAGCCCGCTTAAACGCTAGACGAGCAATGGTTCCAGCAAAAAGAGCAAGCAGTAAATAAGCTGATAAGTATAGGGGGAATGCACTATCTGGGCCTAGCAACAGCAACGTAGTCGCCATAAAAGAAATAAATAAGCAACAATGGGTCACAATTTCTTGCTGCAGACGTTCATAGTGCTTGCTAAAAATAATTAACGCCACTATCAGCACAAAAGGCAAACCTAAACCATAACGCACCATAGCAATAGTACGCCAATGCTCACCAAATACGATGATATCCAAAAAGCCCACCGCACCAATCACTAACAAAGCGATCATCATACTGGCGCGACGATAATTACTAAATATTTTGGCGTAATAAATTTGGAATTGACGTTCCAACTGGGCTGAGAAACGCAAACGTAAACCTCCGCGCTGGTCCACGGCCTCTAGTTTTTTGATCTCATCAGAAATTAAATCAGCGTACGGCTCTTCGTTAGCCACTTATGCCCCATCAGTATTTTTATATTAAGCCTCTTACCAGAGTAAAACATATTTACCCTCATCTACCAAATATGTCTGTTAATTATGTTTATCCACCAAAAAATCAACAAAATGCGACACAACCTCATATTGAGCATTGACCCCACCTAAACCAAGCGCTTTAATTAAGTGACCATTAATCACTTTAAACAGTGCGCCATACGACTTAACTCGAGCGGTATCCTCGCGAAAGGCTGGCTTTGGCCCCATTAAATATGATCAAACAGATAACTAAATGCAGTGTATTCATTTTCTCCTTTATCCATATACAGCCTGGCTATACAGCACTTGAGCCCATGGATGAAAGTGAACTTAGCGAAATAACTGGTCAAGTAAGCCTTATCAACATAGACCGCTTTGATTTCGAGAATAATAACTTCTATCAAGTTAAATTAAATGGAACTATAGAGACAAATATGAACGTGGATAGATTACAACTATTCGATTCAAGTGGTGTCTCACAAATTGATATTGAGGATTTTTCTCTAAGTGGTGACGGTGCAGGTATTAGCGATGGAAACCTATCTTCAGCAACACTAACCAACCCTTTTGTAGAATTTGCTTTTGCGGGTAGCATTGATAACTCAACAGCGCGTAACCGCGAAATCATCGGCGTCAGAGTTGGCGCTGACAGCATGGACGGTTTTTTATCCTTTGGGCGACGCACTGATGATCTTGGAAACCCTCTACCCGTTCCCCAGTCAGATAACTCCAACAACTGCAGCTCCAATCCCAGCACCTGTCAATCAGGCATCAATCAATTTCGTGGATTTATGCAGACTGCACCACTCACTGGCACTATTCAAACACTAGATTCCGGTGGTGGCACTGCCACAGCGATAACCGATGGACTGGCAGGGCGTACAGGCCCATTTGCTGTTACAGCCTTTGCCTGCGTAGTTATTTTTGGCAGTGGGTGTTCAGTTCCTAGTACTGGCGCAAACCCAGCCGGTGGAGACATCAATATCACAGTAGACATAGTGAACGATGTACTGCTCAAGTTCCCATCTGTAAGTCTAGGCACTAGCACCAACCCGATAACACTAGTACAAGACGGCATCACCATCAACACTAACGACGGTGTCCCCATCACTAATACAAACTTAGTTTCTGATGTTCTAAATTTACCAGCAGTGCCCTTTGAGTTAACGGGTGGAGGTGATGCAGAAATAAGGTTTCTTGGCATTAATTTTGGATCACTAGAAGTCGACATTTTATCTACAGGTGAGCTCGGCACACCTGGTAATTCTTTGCAGGCTATATCCACTATTGATCAAAGCTTAAAGTCTATCCATAGAGTTGAGTTAGATGGCAATGGCTTTTATCTTTCAGCTCAGAATCAAGCCCTTAAATGGCGAAACAGCCCTGGTAGCTTTTCTGACCTTGACCAAACAACTAATGATGTAGCACAAGCAGGTTGGTGGCTATCAGTTAGCAACCCCGTAGAACTTGGCAGCGTAGATGTGACGGGAGTCGAAATTCCAACAGACTCGCTAGCTCAAATAATAGACCGCACCAATGACGCACTATTTATCCAGCAGCGTATTGGAGTACCTATCGGAGATGCTCTAAGTGGCAATACTATACCAACCGATATTGGCCCAATACCCTTTAACAACAACAATGTAGCTCCCATCGGTATAAGCTTAGGCGGGCAAGATTTAGGCGTAAACCAAAACCAAATCGTCAACTGTTGGAATGGGGTTATTGGCTGTTAACAACTGTTTTGTGATCACAGCTAATCTTAATTCCACACCACCCATATAATGCGGATGACCTAGTTTTAAGGTATTGTTCGCAACTATGACGAACAAGCCTAAAAAACGTAAGCGCATAGACACCCTTATCCACGCTCGCTGGGTCATCCCCGTGGATAATAAGCAGTCTATTTTAGAGAGCCACAGCATCGCCATTGATGGCGGAAAAATTTTGGCTATTATAGAAACCAAGCTGGCACGAGAAAAATATTGCTCTGATGATACTCGTGAGTTAAACAACCATGTATTGATCCCTGGGCTGATCAATGCCCACGCCCATTCGGCGATGAGCTTAATGCGTGGCGTGGCGGATGATCTTCCACTAATGGAATGGTTAGAAAAGCACATCTGGCCTGCCGAAGGGCAATGCGTCAACGAACAATTTGTCAGCGACGGTACTCAACTGGCTATTGCAGAAATGCTGAAATCGGGCACGACCACCTTTGCCGACATGTACTTTTTTCCCAACATTGTGGCCAAGGAAGCGAGAAGTGCAGGCATGCGTGCCAGCGTGGGTTTGATTGCCCTAGACTTCCCTACTGTTTGGGCGCAAAACGCTGACGAGTACATCAGCAAAGGTGTGGCTCTGCACGATGAATACAAAAATGATCCATTGATCAACACCATGTTTGCCCCCCACGCACCCTATACCGTGTCCGATGCGCCGATGCAGAAAATCATCAGCTTAGCCGCCGAATTAGAAATTCCCATGCAAATGCATGTACATGAAACCGCTGGGGAGGTTGCTATGGCAACAGAGCAAAGCGGCAAGCGCCCTCTAAAACGTCTGTATGATATGGGCATGCTGTGCCCCGACTTCATGGCGGTGCATATGACTCAGCTTACTGATGATGAAATCCAGCAACTCAAACAAAGCAAGACCCATATTGTGCATTGCCCCGAGTCCAACATGAAACTGGCCAGTGGTATTTGCCCTACCGCAAAGCTGCTCAAAGCGGGTATCAATGTCGCCCTAGGCACCGACGGTGCGGCCAGCAATAATGACTTAGACATGCTGGGTGAAATGCGCAGTGCAGCGCTGCTGGCCAAAGTCAGCACAGGAGACGCGACTGCCGTTGACGCTCACACCGCACTAAAAATGGCGACTATCAATGGCGCCAAAGCATTAGGAATTGATACGGTAACGGGCAGCCTGAAAAAAGGCAAGGCCGCCGACATCACCGCCATTGACCTCAACCACATCAGCACACAACCTGTATACTGCCCTGTCTCGCAGATTGTCTACGCCGCCAGCCGCGAGCAAGTCAGCGACGTTTGGGTAAACGGCAAAGCGCTGTTAAAAGACAAGCAGTTAACTGGTTTTAACGAACAACATTTATTGCAGACCGCCAGCCAATGGCAAAGCAAGGTCGCAGCCACACAAGAGAAAGAGTAATGAGTAACGTCGATCCCGCAGAAATTCAAAAATTTAATGCTGTCGCTTCGCGCTGGTGGGATTTGAGCGGCGAATTCAAACCCCTGCACGAAATCAATCCCTTGCGTTTAGAGTACATCGAAGAGCGTGTTGGTTCACTCGATGGCAGAAAAATATTGGACGTAGGTTGTGGAGGTGGAATACTCAGTGAAAGCATGGCGGCACGCGGCGCCAAGGTCACGGCTATCGACCTTAGCCCCGAGGCACTACAAGTGGCCAAACTACACCTCTATGAATCAGGTCACAAAATTGATTACCGCGAAGTTCCCGCGGAGGACTTGGCCGAAGAACTGCCAGGTCAATTTGATGTTGTTACCTGCATGGAAATGCTAGAGCACGTTCCCGACCCCAGCTCCATCATTGCCGCCTGCGCCAAGCTAGTCAAACCCGGTGGACATATTGTATTTAGTACCATCAACCGCAACCCCAAGTCTTTTTTATTCGCAATCGTCGGTGCCGAGTATGTATTGAATTTAGTGCCACGCGGCACCCATGAATACAGCAAATTTATTCGCCCCTCTGAATTAGCCGAGTGGGTGCGTATAGCAAAACTCCAACGTCACAACCTCACTGGCATGCACTACAACCCTGCGACCAAGCACTACTGGTTGGCGGATAATGTGGATGTTAATTACTTTATGCATACGACTAAGCCTGCATGAGCAAAGCGCTTCTGCTCGACCTAGATGGTACTTTAATAGACACCGCTGTCGATCTGATAGAATCACTACAAATTCTATTAGAACGGCACGGACATCAGCGTATTAACTACGCACTCGCGCGCCCCTCAGTACCCAATGGCAGTGCGGCAATTGTTAAAGTGGGGTTTTCTGATATTACAGATGCGGATAAGCTGGAAAATCTACGCTTGGAACTACTGGATATTTATCAGCAACAGCTGACCCAGAACCCCAACCTATTTGATGGATTAAATAAAGCCTTGCAAGCTTGGGAAAGCACAGGGAAACCCTGGGGCATTGTCACCAACAAACCACGTTTTCTGACTGAACCTTTGCTGCAACATATCCGCATAGATCAGCGTATTGCGGTGCTAATCTGTGGCGATGACCTGGAACACCGCAAGCCTCACCCTTTACCATTAATACACGCAGCTAAGCAATTAAACCTAAGGCCCGAAGAGTGTGTTTATCTTGGGGACGACCAGCGCGATGTAATCGCCTGCCACGCAGCAAAAATGCCCGTGCTAGTCGCCGCCTATGACTACATTCCTGCCGATGAAGACCCTGCGCAATGGAATGCGGATGGTTTAGTAGGGCACCCTTCCCAGCTATTAGAAAAAATCAATAACATCGCTCACTCATGAACTCATCAATTACCTCCCCCTACTTTCTACCTGCCCTAGTTGGGGCTGTCGCTTTTATCTTAGGGATTATTATCGGCTTACTTGTTAAACACTTAAGCCTGATAAAACTACAAGCCGAACTAGATAAGCAAAATGCGTTGCACACAGAGAAACTAGCCGCACTGGAACAGGCCAATCAACTCGCCCAAGAAAATTTCAGCGCCCTGAGCCAATCCGCATTAAAAGCGACGTTAGACCAGGGTCGCGAGTTGTATTCACAGATGGCTGAGCAAAATCTAAAGCAGCATCAGCTGGTCGCCAAAGCAGAAATGGACAAGCGCGAGACTTCCATCGCGGGCATGGTTAACCCTATCAAAGACGCATTAAGTAAAACCGAGAAGCAATTGCAGAACATGGAAAAAGAACGCGCTGCTAGCTTGGGTTCTTTAAACCAACAGCTGCACGCGGTTGCAGAAACACAAAATATTTTACAAGCTGAAACGCGTAACTTAGTCACCGCTTTACGCCGCCCCGAGGTGCGTGGTCAATGGGGAGAGATTACTCTTAAGCGCCTAGCTGAACTGGCTGGCATGGTGGAGTATTGTGATTTTACCGAGCAAACCTCCGTGCGCTCAGAAGACGGGCTCTTGCGCCCCGATATGATTGTGCGTATGCCCGATCAACGCGAGCTAATTATAGACGCCAAAACGCCTTTAGATGCCTATCTCAGTGCCGTGCAAGCGGAAAGCGATGCGGACAAAAAAGCCGCTTTGGAACAACATGCCAATATTGTGCGCAAGCGCGTACGTGAACTGGCTCAAAAGAAGTACTGGGACCAGTTCGACAAAGCACCCGATTATGTCGTGCTATTCATTCCCGGCGACCAATTTCTCTCTGCCGCACTGGAAGTGGACAGCGACATCATGGAATACGCCCTGAGCAATCAAGTGATTCTCGCCACGCCAACAAGCTTAATTGCCCTATTGCGTGCCGTCGCCTTTGGCTGGCGCCAGCAGGCCGTGGCCGAAAATGCCGAGAAGATCCAAAAACTGGGTGAGGAAATGTACGCTCGCGTCACCACCTTTAGTGAACATATGAGCAAGATGGGAGCCAACCTTGGCAAAACCGTCGACTTTTTTAACAAAGCCGTGGGTTCTATGGACAGAAATGTCCTCTCCAGTGCACGTAAGTTTATTGAGCTAGGCATAGAAGAAAAAAAGAAGCTGCCACAACCAGAACAAATAGAAACTCAGCCACGCAGTGTAGAATCAGACAAGGGATAGAGCTAGAATAGTTCTAATACACAGGAAAAATCATGGCCACCGTCAAAGAAAAACAAATACAAGAAGCCTATCAGCACTGCTTAAATTTAGCCCAGAGCCACTATGAAAACTTCCCGGTAGCTTCCAAGCTATTGCCTGAGAAAACGCGCAAGCCGGTAGCGGCCATATATGCCTTTGCCCGTAAGGCAGACGATATCGCCGATGAAGGGGATATGCAGGCAGAAGAACGTCTTCGCCAACTAGATGTATTAGAGACCCAGTTGGAGCGTATGAGCCGAGGCGAGATGAGCGACGAACCCAGCTTCACCGCTCTCTCTCACAGCATCAATAAACACGACTTGCCTTTGCAGCTCTTCAAAGACCTGCTCAGCGCGTTTAAGCAAGATGTCACTACCACTCGTTATCGCACTATTGAAGAGCTTCAAGACTATGCGCGGCGCTCCGCCAACCCCGTCGGGCGCTTGATGTTATTGCTCACTAACAATGCCAGCGAAGAAAATCTCGCCGACTCCGATAAAATCTGTACCGCCTTGCAACTGATTAATTTCTACCAAGATATTCAGCAAGACATACAAGAGAACGATCGCATTTATATCCCCTTAGCTGAACTCGAGTCTTATGAGCTTGGCCCTGAGGACCTCCGCATGCAGAGCCAGAGCTCCGCCATGCAAGCCCTATTACAGTTTCAGTACCACCGCGCGCAAAAATTGCTTAGCGAAGGCAGCGGGCTAGGAGGACGTTTGAAAGGGCGCTTCGGCTTTGAGATCCGTATGATTATTGCGGGAGGGCTACGCATTTGCCATAAACTCACCTATCAAGATGATCTTTATTCTCGCCCCAGGTTAAATAAGCTGGATTGGATCAAGATTTTACTATTTGCCCTGTTTAAAAAAGCCTAACCATCTATTTAGCCTAGACCCAAAGTACATTAAACTCAGTGTATGAACTTATCTAGCGCCCAGCAATATTGCCTCGACAAAACCCTTTCCAGTGGTTCAAGCTTTTATCACAGCTTTCGCTTCCTTCCCGAAGATCAGCGCAAGGCCATGACTGCCCTTTACGCCTTTTGCCGTGAAGTAGATGATGTAGTAGATGAAAACCAGGATGAGGCCGTCGCGCGCAAAGAACTCGCTGAGTGGCGTGAGCATATCCACAAGTTGTATGAAGGTGAGCTTACCCATCCAGTCACCATCGCCTTGGCCGACTGCTTACAGAGCTTTTCGATGCAAGAGTCGCATATGCAGGAGCTTATCGACGGCATGGAAATGGATTTAGACCAGCAGCGCTATGATAGCTTTAAAGACCTGAGCTTATATTGCTACCGCGTAGCTTCCGTTGTGGGTCTGCTCTCTGCCGAGATTTTCGGCTACACCAACCGTAAAACACAAAAATACGCCCACGACTTAGGCCTAGCTTTTCAGCTAACCAATATCCTACGTGACGTCAAAGAAGACGCTGAACGCGGACGTATTTATATTCCCATGGACGAGCTAGAGCGCTTTAGAGTACCTGTCGAACATTTAAAAATGGGAGCAACCAGCCCCGAGGCCAAGCGCCTGTTTAAGCATCAAGCAGATCGCGCGCAAAGTTATTATGTTAGAGCGATGAGCCAGCTGCCCGAGGAAGATCGCTATAGCCAGCGCACCGGCCTCATCATGTCAGCAGTTTATCATCGCATATTAGAAGAGATCAAAAGTCGTGATTACGCCCTAATGGAAGGTGAAATCGATATTTCTAAAAATAAAAAAGCCTGGGCTGCATGGCAAGCCGCACGCAAAGAAAAAAAGCGTTTTAAGAAATACCAAGCGATGCAAAGCCACCTAAATAAATGATGACAAAATCTGTGATTATCGTTGGTGGCGGCTGGGCCGGTATCGCCAGCGCCATCAAGCTCACACAACTAGGCCACTCCGTTACCTTACTAGAAGCCGGCAAACAGCTCGGCGGCCGAGCGCGCACTACTCCAATGGGTGATAAAAATGTAGACAATGGTCAACATCTAATGCTGGGCGCTTATAAAAGCATGTTGGAACTGCTCGACAGTATTGGCGTAGCAGAGCCTGATGTTTTTCTGCGCGAACCATTGCGTTTAAAAGTGCAGTGCCTAGACGGTGACAAGCTGGATTTAGCCGCGCCACAAATCCCTGCCCCACTGCATTTATTAGTCGCCTTTTTAAAGTGCGAGGGTATTAGCTGGAAAGACAAGCTACTGGGTCTATTGAGCATGGACCGCCTGATGAAAGCAAAAATCGACCCCGCTCAAGATGTCTCCGTTAGCCAGCTGCTCAAACATTATTCTGTGCCTCTCTCGGTGCAGAAAAAACTACAAATTCCCCTGTGCATCGCCGCGCTCAACACAGCACCTGAGATTGCATCAGCACAGGTATTTGTCAATGTACTGCGCGAAGCCTTCAAAACTGGCCGTGCCGCCTCGGACTTCTTAATTCCCATTGCCGACCTAGGCGCCCTACTCCCCGAGCCAGCTCAGCAGTATTTGGAACAACATGGCACTGAGGTGCAACTCGATAGCCGCGTCACCAGTTTTATCATAGACGATCATTTTATCCACGGTGTCATTCTCGCTAATGGTGAGCGCTTAGAGGCCGATCAAGTCATTGTCGCTACTAACTATCCACAGGCTATTAAACTATTTAAAACCTGCGCAGACACTCAAGATCTCGTCCACAAGCTATCCGCATTCGAAGATGAACCCATCATCACCCTGTACTATCAGTTTGATGCATCCGTAGAAATGGACTTCCCCATGCTCGGCACCTTGGGTGGTTATGCAGAATGGGTATTTGATCGACGCATTGTCGGGCAGCCCGGCTTGCTTGCTGTCGTCATCAGCGCCTCAGGCCCACACTTAGAGCTGAGCCGCGGTGAACTCGCAGCCCATGTTTTACAAGAGCTACGCCAACTACTCGGCGAGTTACCCAAACCTCAAGATGTATTGGTATTAAAAGAACAGCGCGCCACCTTTAGCTGTACTACAGGCATAGAAGCCAAACGCCCCAGCAATCAGTGCAACATTAAGGGCCTATGGCTAGCGGGGGACTATACCGACACAGGCTTCCCCGCCACACTCGAAGGCGCGGTCAGAAGCGGCTATAATTGCGCTGACTTAATCCACTCTCTCTAAAAAACACCCTTGGAACAACCCATGAGCGATACCCCTGCCCCACAATGCCTACAAGACCGTATTATCCTCGTCACAGGCGCAGGTAATGGCATCGGCGAAGCCGCCGCCAAGGCCTATGCCGAGCACGGCGCCACGGTCATATTGATGGGCCGCAAAGTACCCAAGCTAGAAAAGCTCTACGACTTTATCGTCAACGCTGGTTGGCCCGAACCCGCCATCTATCCCCTGCACATGGAAGGCGCGAGCAATGACGATTATCTAGATCTAGCCAAAACCTTAGAAAGTAACTTTGGCCGCCT
>CAZBWS010000023.1:0-29369 GCA_964495705.1 uncultured Gammaproteobacteria bacterium | reverse complement strand
TCATAGCAAAGCCCATACCGGTACCAATACACATGGTCACCATGCCGTACTTACCACCCGTACGCTGCATACCATTAAACATGGTTGCGGTACGGATAGCGCCGGTTGCACCCAGTGGGTGACCCAGTGCGATCGCGCCGCCGTGTGGGTTTACCTTCTCTGGGTTTAGGTCTAGGTCGCCCATCACAGCTAAGGCTTGAGCAGCGAAGGCTTCGTTCAGTTCGATCCAATCTAGGTCGTCCTGCTTTAGGCCGGCTTTCTTCAAGCACAATGGAATCGCTTCCTTAGGACCGATACCCATGATGTCGGCGGGTACGCCTGCTACTGCAGAGGTTACAAAGCGACCGATAGGCTCTAGGTTGTACTCTTTTAGGATTTTCTCGCTCACGATTAGAACCGCGCCAGCGCCGTCAGACATTTGTGAAGAGTTACCCGCAGTTACCGAACCACCGGCGCGGAATACCGTGCGTAGACGGGCCAGTGTTTCAGGTGATGTACCTGGACGTGGGCCTTCGTCGTTTTCGATTAGCTTCTTAACCGTCGCTAGCTCTAGCGCGCCAGGTACTTGGAAGGTTGTCTCTGTCTCGTAGGGAAGAATCTCTTCCTTAAACCAGCCGTTCTCAGTCGCCTGAATCGCGCGACGGTTAGACTCGGTAGCAAAGATGTCTTGGTCTTCGCGAGACACGTTCCACCGCTCTGCAACTTTTTCTGCGGTGATACCCATGCCGTAGGCAATCGCCACGTTGTCGTCTTGGAAGACTTTTGAGTTCATCGCAATCTTGTTGCCCATCATAGGCACCATGCTCATAGACTCGGTACCCGCTGCGATCATTACGTCAGCTTCGCCCAGGCGAATTTTGTCTGCAGCCATGGCAACAGCCTGAGAACCGGAAGAACAGAAACGGTTGATGGTGACCGCAGGTACCGTGTCTGGCAAGCCAGCGAGTAGTACACCGATACGGCCGATGTTCATGCCCTGCTCTGCTTCAGGCATAGCACAGCCTACGATCACGTCTTCGATGCGATCGTTCAGTGCAGGTGTATCTTTCATTACGCCTTTTAGCACGTGTGCTAATAGGTCGTCTGGGCGTGTATGGCCAAAGGCTCCACGTACTTTACCCACCGGTGTACGTACGGCTTTTACGATATAAGCGTCTTGTATTTGATTAGACATTTTTTAGTCCTCTTGTGTCGCAGCGCTTGGCGCTGCCACATTACATTTATTTAGCGAGATCCCCGCCTGCGCGGGGATGACGTGATTAGTTGCGTAAAGGTTTTCCCTTTTTGAGCATGAACTCAATACGGTCAAGCGTCTTCTGGAAACCTAGTAGCTCGATGAAGTTTTTACGCTCCAGCTTCAACAACCAATCCTGCGTCACGTAAGAACCGTTCTCCACGTCGCCACCACATAGGGTTTCGGCGATGCGGCCAACGATCTCGTAGTCGTGCTCAGAGATGAAGTTACCTTCTAGCATGTTCACTGCCATCATCATCAAGGTGGCTTTACCCGTCTTACCCGTCACCTTGATCAGCTCGCTGCGCAATGGTGCACGGAAGCCAGACTCGGCCATCGCACGCGCCTGCTGCTTGGCGACGTAAAGTAGCTCGTGTGCATTACAGATCACCACGTCTTCTTCAGTCATCAAGCCCATTTGCTTGGCTTCTAGACCAGAGGAAGAAGTTTTACCCATGGCAACCAAGTTAAAGGCGTTTTGAATATGCGGCATGATGTCGCCACCACGTGCCTGTGCAACCGCACGTACCGCTAGCTCTTTAACACCGCCGCCTGCTGGCAACAGGCCTACGCCCGCTTCAACTAGACCAGCGTAGCTCTCAAGCGCCGCAACCGTGCGGTTACAGTGCATCTGGAACTCACAGCCACCGCCTAGGGCTAGGCCGCTTACCGCCGCTACCGTAGGAATTGCGCTGTGCTTAAGCTGCATAGAGGCTTCTTGGAAGTTGGCGATCATCGCATCCACTCCAGCCATATCGCCAGCGGCAACTTGACCTGCCATCTGCGCTAGGTTTGCACCGGCGCTAAATGGCGCATCTGGAGACCAAACAACCATCGCATCAAAGTTGTCTTCAGCTTCTTTACAAGCGCGCAATACGCCTTCGAGTACGCCATCACCAATGGTGTGCATCTTCGTCTTCAGGCTGAGTACGGCAATGCCGTCGCCTTCGTGCCATAGGCGCACATCGTCCGTTTCAAATACGGTCTCGCCCAGTGGCGTGTTGTCCATAGAGCCGAGTACGTCTTCACGTACCGCTTGGCGCTGGTAGACAGCGTGGCTAGATAATGGTTTGAATGCGCTATCAGCAGCAGAGTAAGAACCCTCTGCAGAGTGAGCACCCGCAACGTCATTGACCCATGCAGGTAATGGCGCGTCGACCATGGTCTTACCCGCAGCGATGTCTTCGTTGATGGCCGCAACCATTTCTTTCCAGCCGCAAGCTTGCATCACTTCGAAAGGACCTTGCTTCCAGCCGTAACCCCAACGCATAGCGAAGTCGATGTCACGGGCCGTGTCGGCAATGTCGTTCAACCAGAAGCAGCTGTAGTGGAATAGATCACGTAGGATTGCCCAAGTGAACTGTGCCTGTGGGTTGTCTGATGCACGTAGCGCTTGAATGCGCTTGGCTGGGTCGCGCTCTTTCAAGATCGCCGCAACGTCGTCGTCGATCTTGTTGTTCGCATCAACGTAGTCGCCCGCAGCTAGGCTAAATACCTGCTTACCACGACTGGCGTAGATACCTTGGCGAGTCTTCTGACCCAAGGCGCCCTTCTCTACTAAAGTAGAAATAAACTCAGGTGTCCCGTAGTACTTATGCCATGGATCTTCAGGCAGGTACTCGTTTAATGTATTGATCACGTGACCCATCGTATCCAAGCCCACTACGTCAGCGGTACGGAAAGTACCTGACTTAGGACGACCCAGCGGCTTAGCCGTGATTTGGTCAACCACTTCAAAGGGAATACCAAACTCGATGGTGTGGTGCATCGTCGCTAGCATGCTAAACACACCCACGCGGTTACCGATAAAGTTAGCCGTGTCCTTCGCGTAAACCACGCCCTTACCTAGGGTCGTCACGAAGAAGGGCTCTAGCCATTCGAAGATTTCAGGGCGTGTTTCCTTACCTGGGATCAACTCAACCAAATGCATATAGCGAGGCGGGTTAAAGAAGTGTACACCCAAGAAGTTTTTACGTAGCTCTGCAGGCAGAGCGTCGTTCAACTTATTAATACCTAAACCTGAAGTATTTGAGGCCAAAACAGTGTCTTCGCCAACAAAGGGAGCAATCTTCTTGTACAAGTCTTGCTTCCAGTCCATACGCTCGGCAATCGCTTCAATCACAAGGTCGCAGTTGCGCAGCTCTTCTAGGTTCTCTTCATAGTTAGCTGGCTTAACCAGACCATCTAGTCCTTTAACGGCAAAAGGTGCTGGCTTTAGTTTTTTCAAGCTAGCAATAGCCTTCTTGGCCATGGCAGATTTGTCGCCATCTTTGGCAGGCAGTTCAAAAAGAACGACCTCTACACCTGCGTTGGCTAGGTGAGCGGCGATCTGAGCGCCCATTACACCTGCGCCTAGGACGGCGGCTTTGCGTACACGTTTAGTCATGATTTCTCCGAGTGGGTACGTTGAGATTTAGGTTTTGTTGTCATTCTGACCGAAGCGACAGCGTAGTGGAAGAATCTAGGTCCCTGAAATATCATTTACCCAGATCCTTCGACTGCATGACATTGCGCTCAGGATGACAGTGTTAGTAATGCGGATAAGCTGAAACCACATTGATTCAGCCTATCCGCATAGATTGTTATTCATACTTATGCTGCCGCTTTTTTCTTCTTCGTGGCTTTTTTCTTAGTAGGCTTTTTAATAATCCCACCAGCGGCTGCTTCTTCTTTAGTGAAGTCGTCAACGCTAATCACTTTATAAGTCGCAATCGCCGCTTCACGCAACTGATCGGCTTCGTCTTCAGTAATAACACCTTGGGATAGACCCGTGTGCAACATATGTTCATCAAAGATATGTGACTGATATAGCTTGCGTGTGGCGGCAAATAGCTTTTGCTTCACCGGCTCTACCGCACACTCCAGTTCAAAGGCGTGTTCTACACAGCCAGTCGCGTCTTCTTTATCTTTGCTGATAAACATGCCATTGGTTAGACGATCGCGGGCCTCAGATGGCTCCATGATCACGCTCGCCACATCTTGGCCTAGCTCATCAGAAGGCTTAGTAAACTTCTGACCTAGTGGTGGGAACAATACAAACTGCATCAGCATTGCCCAGGGCTTGCTAGGGTAGTTGCGGATCGTCTCTTGCAAGGCTTCTTGAATATTATACAAGGCGTACTGCATAGACCATTCAACCAATGGTAAGTCAGCCGCTTGACGACCTTCGTCTTCAAAGCGCTTCAATACTGTTGAACCGATATATAAATAGCTCAATGCGTCGCCCAAGCGAGAAGAGAGTTTCTCCTTACGCTTTAGGTCACCGCCGAGTACAAACATAGAGATGTCTGCCAAGGCAGTAAAGGCCGCACTCATGCGAGATAGCTGCTTGTAGTACTTCGCCACGGGGCCAGGCACCGGAGAGGTCGCACCGTTTGCGCGAGTTAGCGCCAGTACAAAGGCACGGATGTTATTGCGAATAGCAAAGCCGACGTGGGACATAAAGGCTTCATCAAAGTCGTTTAGACCTTTAACTTCGTCTTCGTTGTAGCTGGCCTTCAGTTCGTCCATCACAAAGGGATGGCAGCGGATCGCGCCCTGACCAAAGATGATCATGGAGCGAGTCAGAATGTTAGCGCCTTCTACCGTGATCGATACTGGCGTGGCTTGGTAGTGACGTGCAAGGTAGTTACCTGGCCCCATCATAATGCCCTTACCGCCATGTACATCCATCGCGTGGTCTAGGGTGGTACGCATGCCTTCAGTTAAGTGGTACTTAACAATGGCAGACAGCACGGTGGGGTTCTGACCTAGGTCAATACAGAAGGCGGTGATCTTGCGCGCCGCGTCCATAAAGTAGGTATAACCAGCAATATGCGTTAGCGAATCTTCTACGCCCTCAAACTTACCAATGGGTGTTTTGAACTGGCGACGTACACGACTGTAAGCGCCGGTGTAGCGAGAGGACATCTTGGCAGCCGCAGCACCCAGTGCTGGCAACGAAATTGCACGGCCTACGCCTAGGCAACCCATCAACATCTTCCAGCCTTCACCCACACCCTCTTCTTCACCGATGATCCACTGCATAGGAATGAAGACATCCTTACCTTGGTTTGGACCATTCATAAAGGAGCTGTTCAATGGTAGATGACGGTTGCCGATAGTTACACCTTCGGTATCGGTAGGAATCAATGCACAGGTAATGCCCAATGCTTCCTTGTCGCCGAGCAAGCCGTCTGGATCGTGTGCTTTAAAGGCTAGGCCCAAGACCGTGGCGATAGGGCCAAGGGTGATATAGCGCTTGTCCCAGTTGGTGCGAAAGCCAATAACTTCCTTGCCTTCATACATGCCTTTACAGACGATTCCCACATCGGGGATAGAGCCCGCGTCCGAACCTGCCGTTGGTGCAGTCAACGCAAAGCAAGGAATGTCTTTAGCCACGGCTAGGTTATTCAGATACTGCTCGCGCTGACGTTCCGTACCGTAGTGCATTAGCAATTCAGCTGGCCCGAGTGAATTAGGCACCATGCACGTAACCGCAGCGGAGTAGCAACGTGAAGCGATCTTATGTACCACTTCGGAATGCGCTAAGGCGGAGAAACCTAAGCCGCCGTATTGCTTGGGAATAATTAAACCAAAGATCTTGTGCTCAGCGATGTGATCCCACGCTTCTTGAGGTAGATCGTTGTCGCCAGCGGTGATTTCCCACTCGTCCAACATCTGACAGAACTCGTCGATAGGGCCATCAACATAGGCCTGCTCTTCTTCGGTCAGTTTCGGAGCAGGAACGGCTAACCATTTATCCCAGTCGGGGTCGCCAGTAAATAAATCGCGATCCCACCACACTGTACCCGCGTCGATGGCGATTTGCTCAGTCTCAGAAATTTCAGGCAGTACCGACTTATACCAAGCCAGCACCTTGTTAGTGATGAATTTTTTGCGAAAGTCTGTATTCAAGACCACAAAAGCAACAGCAGCATAGGCGAGCAATGCAACGAAGCCCAAGGCACTAAAGCCAAAGATCGTTAAAATGGCAATCAGGCCTAAGCCCACCGCCTGTGTTGCGCTGAGTTGCATAACTGTGACAACAGCCAACAATCCGACGAGTACTAATAATTTAAGAATGAGCATTTTGTGTTCCTTTTCCTACCAGTCAAAGTTTCTATAAAGTTTTTCTATATTGTTCAGGCACTTCTGCCCGCATACCTGCCGCCACAAAGGCCACTAGGCGATGAATCATTCCGTCTATATCACTTGGATCACAGAGGCGATTTTCAGAGTTTAGTAACATAGCATCTTGGCCCGCCATACAATAGCCCAAGTTGCCCAACATAAAGTGTATTCGCCAATATAATTCTTCAGCGGGCAGCGTCGGAACATGTTCGATGATCGCGGGCACGAATTGATCTAGTACTTCGGTGTATTGCCCAGGCAAATTTTTCGCCACATCGCCGATAGGCTCAATAGCAACACGGGCGAGTAATTTAATATAGCGTTCACCACTTTTACTTTTCACCATTTCGAGTGCAGGGGCAATAAAGGCTTTCAATAACTCTTCTAGCGAAGGTGTACCCTTCGCCTGCAGTTCTGCCAAGTGATTTATCCTCAGTTTATTTAAGGGCTCAGCCTTGCGCGACAGCACTTGTGCAATCAGCGCCTCTTTACCACCAAAATGATAGTTCACCGAGGCCAAATTAACCTCCGCTTTTTGCGTAATGGCGCGTAATGAAGTTGCTGAGAAGCCAAGCTCTGAGAACAATTCCTCGGCGACGTCTAGAATTTTTTCTTTTGTATCAATCATTGAAATTTTTTATTAAGGAGTGGCCAGACGATGTTTGATACGCCCGTTTGAATTGGCGTTTAATTTAGAGCAACCACTCTACAAGTCAATCGTTTTTGGATATTTTGTATTTACTTGCTAGGCCTCGTGATTTTTTAAGGACAATGCTAGGTTATAAGCGGCTTTTTTCTTGCAGCCGGTGATCTTCGCCGTCAGTGCTGCGGCCTGCTTCGGCGGCAGCTCCTCCAGTAAAGGCTTTAACACCTTGAGTATATCGTCGTCCCCCGCTTGGACCTTCTGCACCCCTTCAATCAGGACCACAAACTCGCCTTTACGTTGATTAGGGTCTTCACAGACCTGTTCCAGTACCTTATCCGCAGTGCCGCTAAGAATCGTTTCAAATAATTTGGTTAATTCACGAGCAATGGCGATACGCCTATCGCCGCCCAGCTCTGCGACTAAGTCTTCCAGCGATGCCTGTATACGGTGGGAAGACTCATATACCGCCACCGTGCGCGGCTCAGCTAAATAACCCGCGTATTGCACACGGCGCGCCCCAGTTTTAGAGGGTAAGAAACCGTCAAAAGCAAAACTATGGGTTGCAATACCTGCTGCCGACAAAGCAGTCACTACAGCACTGGGGCCTGGCAGAGGGCTAACTTTTAAACCGGCATTGCGTACTTCCCGTACCAAGATAAAGCCTGGATCACTAATTGCAGGCGTACCCGCATCAGAAACCAAGGCAATGCTCTGCCCTGAGTGCATTTTTTGAATAATTAGATCAGTGCGTTCACGCTCATTGTGCTCATGTAATGAGAGAAGCTCATTATTAATATCTAAATGATTAAATAACTGCCGTGTGTGGCGGGTATCTTCAGCACAAACCAGGTCAACTGCCTGTAATATTTCGATCGCGCGCTGTGAAATATCCCCCATATTGCCTATCGGCGTCGCCACCACATAGAGAGTGGGCTGTTGAGTGCTCATCGACTTCATTATTTGCTTGGACACGTATGTTTTTCCTGAGACAATCCACCATCATAAGCTCGGCGCCTGATGACGAGCGTAGAATTTTAAAGGAAATTTTGTGCTAAAGCGATTAACCCTAGGATGTTTTATCATCATCCTGACGGCCTGTGCAGGCCAAGCTCCCGTTAAAACGGATCTAAGTACAAGCACTCAAGGTATTAGCGACAACCCGCATATTGCCCTGCGCCAATTACAGTCTCGCCTAGCAAGCGCTAGCGCTACAGAGTCTGCGCAAATTCAACTACGTCTCGCCGACTTGCAACTGCAACAAAAAAACATGAGCGCTGCAGGTCAATCATTGGGCGCTATCGATCGCGAACTACTCAGCAATCAAGACCGCGTATTACTCATGTGTGTTCAAGCAGATTTTTTAACCGCCAACAACAAAGCTCGCGAAGCGGTTAAGTTTTTAGCTAAGAACCAAAACTCTTTTCCTAAAGCCTTACAGTTACGCGTGCTCAATACGCAAGTCAATGTGTTAACTGCCGCTGGTTTTAAAATAGAAGCCAGTCATGCACGCGTACAGCGTCAAAGCCATTTAAGCGAGCTCCACCAACAGGAAGAAAACGCCAAAAGCATACTCAACAGCTTATCCGCATTGCCGGGGCAATCTTTGCAACAGCTCGCTGATAAGCACCTAAGTGCTGACATGGATAGTTGGATAGCCTTTGTGATCAATACCAAACCCCAATTATTCTCTCTTACAGGTTTTGATAACGCCGTCATTAATTGGTCTGCTGCACATCCACAACACGCTATACCCGACAGTGTAATCCAAGAAATTCGTGAAAACATTCAGAGCAAAAGTGATTACCCAGAGAAAATTGCTCTACTATTACCCTTAAGCAGTAAGTTCAGTAGTCAAGCCACGAGCATACGTGACGGGTTTCTTGGCGCTTATTACAATTACACAGGGGAAGATAAGCCGGATATTTTTATCATGGATAACGCTGTTGCTGGGCAAAGTATTGAACAGCAATTGCGCTTTGCCAAGCAACAAGGCGCCGGTCTAGTAGTCGGCCCCTTGTTAAAATCATCTATTCAAGCGGTTGAAAAACTACAGCAACTGCCCTTACCTGTACTTGCACTTAACTATTTGGATGACGCGCTACAAGACAAGGAAGGCGCTCCTAAAAGTGGCTTTTTTCAATTCGGTCTATTGCCAGAAGATGAAGCAGAGCAAGCTGCCAAATTAGCCATATTGCGCGACCAAACCAAGGCTGTACTGATGGTGCCTAAGACACGACTAGGCCAACGTATGGCTTCGGCTTTTATTCAGTCTTATAGCCAGCTTGGCGGTACAGTCGTATCGGTACAAGAATATGCCCCTAAGGGCAAAGACTTTAGTAGTAACATTAAGAGTATGCTCAATGTACAACAAAGCTTATCGCGTAAATCTATTTTACAAGCGGTCTTAGCCCGCAACGTTAAGTTCTCTCCCCGCATACGCCAAGACATCGACGTAATTTACATGGTCGCACCGCCCAACCAGGCGAGAGGTATTAAGCCACAATTGAATTTTTTCGATGCAGGAGACATCCCCGTACTGGCTAGCTCGCATTTATTCAATGGCAACACCACCCCTTCTCTAGATAAAGACATTAACGATGTGGTGTTCACTCAAACACCTTGGCTATTAAAAGCGGGGACGATCCCTCTACATCAACAACTTAAGCAGCTGTGGCCTGCGGGGATGGCGCGCAACAGTAAGTTATTCGCCCTAGGCGCTGACGCCTTTAACCTTGTGCCATTTATGGAACGTATGCAACAAGACAGCAATTTTCATAAAGACGGTTATACCGGCACGCTAAGTTCAGACAATAGAGGGCGAATACATCGCGAACTATTGTGGGCGAAATTCAAGCAAGGATTAGTCGAGTTAGACGATACTACTGTTTTAGAAATGGAAGCTGTTCCAAATACAAGCGATGAAAGCGCCGAAGCTATTACAGAAATTCAATAAGCGGGCAATTGGCGATGCAAAAGAGCGCTTAGCCGAGCGTTTTTTATCTCGCCAAGGCGCCACAGTCATTGAACGAAACCTACATGGCCCCATGGGTGAAATAGACCTTATCCTAGAACATGAGCACTGCCTTATTTTTGTAGAGACACGCTATCGAAAAAACAAATCGTTTGGCGGTGCTGCAGTCAGTGTATCCGCAAGCAAGCGTAAGAAAATCATTGCTACTGCACAATACTACTTACAGTCAAACCCTAAACGACAGCATAGCCCCTGCCGTTTTGATGTTATCGCTATAGAGGGAGATGACATCAATTGGATCAAAGACGCATTTCAGCTAAGCGAATAGTCTGGCGATGGCAATACACATAAAACTCTCATAGAATAAGACTATCTATATTGGAGCATTGAATGAACTTGGAAAACATAATAACAGCGTATATTGAAGCTAGCATTGAAACCAAGCAGCGCGCTTTAGAATCTTTAGTCCCCACTATTTCTCAAGCGGCTCAGCTCTGTGCCCAGCGATTATCCAGCGGCAACAAAATCATGTCTTGTGGCAATGGAGGCTCGGCAGGGGACTCCCAGCACTTTTCTTCAGAGCTTTTGAACCGCTACTCAATGGAGCGCCCTCCTCTGCCCGCCATAGCATTGTCAACGGACACATCTACTTTAACCTCTATCGCTAATGACTATTGCTATGAGGAAATTTTTTCAAAACAGATTCAAGCACTAGGAAGCAGCGGAGACTTATTACTCGCCATTAGTACCAGTGGAAACTCTGGAAATGTTGTTAAGGCTATACAAGTAGCCCATGAAAAAGGTATTTCTGTAATAGCATTAAGCGGCAAAGACGGTGGCGCCATCGCGCCTATGCTGCTACCAACCGACATTGAAGTTCGAATACCTTCTGATGTTACTGCGCATATTCAAGAGATGCATTTGGTCGTTATTCACTGTCTTTGTGATTTAATTGATCGACAACTGTTTGGCGGAGCTTAAGCCTTGGCCAAACACTAAAAAAGCCCAAGTATGATGCTTGGGCTTTTTTAGTGGCTATGCAGATAGGTTATTTCACCACACTCAAATGCGAGCGTTTAGGTTTTTCTGGCTCCGGCGCTGGCGGCTCAGGAGGCAATTCGCCACCCGGTTCTGCGCCAAACACCATACCCTGACCATTCTCGCGAGCATACATTGCCAAAGCTGCCCCCAAAGGCACGACCACTTCCATAGGCTGGCCAGAGAAGCGCGCATTAAACATAATATTAGCGTCCCCCAAGGTCATGCCGTGACAGGCGGTAGGACTCACATTAAGAATAATTTGATTGTTATCATCCACATGCTGAGTGGGCACCACCACCCCTTCATATCCAGCATCCACCAATAAATATGGTGTTGCGCCATTATCGACTATCCATTGAAATAAACCGCGTAATATATACGGTTTACTAGATGTCATTGGGAAATCTTCTTCCATTGTCTGCTCTTTATTTGATTTAAAAAAACCTCAGCAGAAAACTACTGAGGCTTTATATTTAAACAACTACCTGCAACGCGTTTAACGCATTGTCTGCTCAGCTTCTGACAGGCTTAGCTGGAATGTTTCACGCTCAAATAAGCGCTCTGCATAATCCAATACTGACTGTGCTTGCTCAGGCAGCTCAATTTCCATCTCTTCCAAACGCCACAAGATAGGAGCAATGCTCGCGTCAACCAAGGTGAAATCTTCATTGAGGAAATAAGGCACTTGCTCAAGAATGGGAGCAACAGCAGCAATGCTGTCACATAGTTCCTTACGTGCTTGTTCAACACCTTCACCATCGGCGATGATGATGTCCGCTAATGGGTACCAGTCTTTTTCAATACGATACAAGGCTAAGCGGCACTTCGCGCGTGAAACAGGGTCAACAGGCAACAATGGCGGATGTGGGAAACGCTCATCCAAATAATCCATGATGATACGTGAGTCATAAATAACTAACTCGCGATCAACTAGTGTTGGTAATACGCCATAAGGGTTTACTTCAACCAAATCTTCTGGGTGATGCTTATTATCAACATCAATAATCTCAGCAGTAATGTCTTTCTCAGCCAGTACAATACGTGCACGGTGACTATAAATACATTCAGGCTCTGAAAACATCATCATTACTGAGCGACGGTTAGCAATACTCGCCATAACAAGTACTTCTCCATTTTGTGCCGAGCTTTAGCTGCGGCGGTGACTATAAAAAATGACCTGCACCACAACAAATGGGCAGGCCATATTAGAGCGGAACTAAGTAAAACTTAGTGAACGTCTCTCCAGTATTCTTTCTTCAGGGCATAGGCCAAGATTCCGAAGCAGAATAAGAACAACAAAACCCATCCTCCTATCTCGCCACGCACCAACTTCGCAGGCTCGCCAATGTATTCTAGGAAGCTCACCAAATCTAAAACAGCAGCGTCAAACTCTTTATCGTTTAACGTACCTTCAGTTAGGGTCTCAAAGCCAGAAAAGTGCTCAACTAACTCACCGGCCTCGTTTTCTTCAGTAGTATAAGTAGCTTTCTTCCAGCCTTGCAATTCCCACAATACATTGGGCATACCCACATTAGGGAATGTTGTATTGTTGGCGCCTAAGGGGCGATTTTCATCTTTATAGAAAGTGCGTAGGTAGGTATACAACCAATCAGTGCCGCGTGCACGAGCCACTAGCGTTAAGTCTGGCGGCGCGGCCCCAAAGGACGCTTCCGCGTACTCTGCTTCCATATTGTTCAGCATCAAGTCGCCAACTTTGGTTGGCTCGCCATATTTATCAGTGGTGAAGATCAAGCTTTGCTTCATCTCATCTTCAGTTAAACCAATATCTTCGGCTGTGCGCTTATAGCGCTGATACTTTAATGAGTGACAGCCCATGCAGTAGTTCATATACAGCTTAGCGCCACGTTGTAGCGATGACTTATTACTTAAATTAGTATTAGCTTGATCAAGCTCTACCGCCACACCCGCAGCATTTGCAAGTAGGGGCAATGCCAATGCAATTACAGCGCTTATATTTAATAATTTCATTAGTGTGTAACCCTCTCTGGTACAGGCTGGGTTTTTTCATTGCGGCTAAGCAAGAACAGTAGTGGGAAGTAAGCAAAATAGTAAAGACTACATACACGAGCAACCCATGTTCTCGCCTCTGTTGCTTCCTTAACACCCAAGTAACCTAAGATTAAGAAACAAATAATGAAGACAGCCAAATTCAATTTATACCAGATTGAGCGATAGCGAATTGACTTCACTGGGCCACGGTCTAACCATGGCAAGAAGAATAAGCAGACAATAGCGCCACCCATGCCAATAACACCCCAGATCTGCGTTCCAAAGAAGCTTGGGATAGCACGCAAGATAGAGTAGTAAGGTGTGAAGTACCAAACCGGTGCAATGTGGTCAGGTGTTTTGAATGGGTTCGCTTCAACAAAGTTTGGCGCTTCCAAGAACAAGCCCATAAACTCCGGCATGTAGAACATGATAATGCAGAAGAAGAAAGCAAATACCACTACGCCAAAGATATCCTTAACTGTGTAGTAAGGGTGGAAAGGGATACCGTCTTTAGGAACGCCGTTTTCATCTTTGTTTTTCTTAATGTCAACACCGTCAGGATTGTTAGAACCCACTTCGTGTAGTGCGATCAAATGCGCCATCACCAATCCTAATAGAATCAATGGCATAGCGATCACGTGGAAGGCAAAGAAGCGGTTCAACGTAGCACCTGAGATCACGTAGTCTCCACGGATCAAGGTTGAAATATCTTCACCGTAATAAGGAATGGCACTAAATAGGTTCAAAATAACCTGTGCACCCCAGTACGACATTTGGCCACCGGGTAACAAGTAACCCATAAAGGCTTCACCCATCAATACCAAGTAGATCAACATACCGAAGATCCAAACTAGCTCACGGGGCTGCTTATAAGACCCATACAACAAGCCACGGAACATATGTAGATAAATCACCACAAAGAATGCGGATGCGCCGGTAGAGTGCATATAGCGTATTAGCCAGCCACCCGTCACTTCTCGCATAATATATTCAACAGACTCAAATGCCGCTTCAAAACTTGAAGGGTTAAAGTTCATGGTCAAGAAAATGCCAGTAACAATTTGGTTAACAAGTACCAACATGGCCAATGAGCCAAAGAAATACCAAAAGTTAAAGTTCTTCGGGGCGTAGTACTTGCCTACGTGGTCATTCCACATTTTGGTGCATGGGAAGCGCTCGTCGACCCAGCCCATTAACTGTTCTAATTTAGTTTGCATTATGCATTCTCCCCATCGACACCGATTAGTATCGTAGAATCATTCACGAAGTGATATGGAGGGATCTCCATATTGACGGGCGCAGGCATACCGCTGTAGACGCGCCCCGCCAAGTCAAATTTTGAACCGTGACAAGGACAGAAGAAACCACCTTTCCATGCCGCTTCCACTTCAGGGCGGAACAACGGAGAACAGCCAAGGTGAGTACACAGGCCAACCATTACCAAAATTTCGGGCTTGATTGAGCGGAATTCATTCTGAGCATAATCAGGCTGCTTAGGCTGCTCTGAGCTAGGGTCTGCAACTTGGTCGTTCAAGCTAGTGATGCCCTCAAGCATCTCAGGTGTGCGATTCACCACCCATACTGGCTTGCCGCGCCACTTATAAGTCACCAAGCGACCTGGCTCAACACTGCCGATATCGGCTTCTACGGGGGCTCCCGCTGCCTGTGCGCGTGCACTCGGGGCAAGGGAAGCAACAAATGGAACCGCAGCAGCCGCAACGCCCGCCCCACCTACTACCGCAGTAGAGGCAGTTAGGAAGCGACGACGGCCCTGATTTACATCTTGAGACATCTTGTTCTCCAGTCTAAGTAAAGCATTTCTTAACATGGCAGATGCTTAGCCCACCAAGTCAGTCAAAAAAGTCGGCGGATTTTAGCAAATTAACCCCTACTTCGGCTAGGGTTAATTTACTTTCTCTATTACTTTCAGTGAGTTACTAGCACAAAAAAGTATTCTAGCTGTAAATAAAACATCAGAACAGAGAGAGAATGGGTGTTTTTGAAGCGCTGTAGCCTCCTAAGCTGGATTATCTATATCGATAAAATGATGTTCCAATGCGAACTGATCCGCCAAACGCTCACCTAGAGCGAGTACGCCATAGCGCTCCGTCGCGTGATGACCGGCGGCAAAATAATGAATACCCGACTCCCTGGCCTCGTGGGTCGTCTTTTCTGAGATCTCGCCTGATATATAAGCATCAACACCCAGAGCTTCAGCTTGACCAATAAACCCCTGCGCGCCGCCCGTGCACCAAGCTAGTGTTTTGATAGGTTTATCCCCTGCTGCAATATGCATAGGCTGGCGCTGTAGGCAGTCAAAAAGGTGTTGTGACAATCTATCCGCATTCACGGCCTCTGGCAGCTCACCTGTGAACAATAACCCCTTGGCATAGCCCTGCCCTTTGACCTGTATATTTTGTAGCCCTAGCACCTTGGCCAGCTGGGCGTTATTGCCCAGCTGAGGATGAGCGTCCAAGGGCAAGTGGTAGCCAACTAAATTAATATCGTTCTGCATAAGCGCTTTTACACGACGACCCTTCATACCAATTAAGCGCGCGTCTTCACCTTTCCAAAAGTAGCCGTGATGCACTAGTAGCATATCCGCATTGAGTGTTATCGCTTTCTCGATCAACATCTGAGTCGCTGTCACTCCTGACACAATGACCTTTACATCAGGCCTACCCTCGACCTGCAAACCATTCGGTGCATAGTCTTTAAACTCAGTAGGATTGAGTAATTCATCACAATAGGTAATGATCTGGGAAACTTTTGTCATTATTTATATACCAAGTGCGCAATCAAGAGCACCATTCTAAGGAAAAGCCTGTCATGCAGATAGCCCGTTTTTTAATTCAGTCCATTTTAATAGGCTTAATTGTTGCTGGTAGCATATTGGCGTATCGACAATGGCAGCTCAGCCAGCATGACCATCAAACCGGTGCCGCGCAATCACCTACCACCTTAAATATTGTACCTACGCGCCAACACACGGGTAACAGCGGCCCCTACTCCTATGCGCAAGCAGTAAATAAAGCGATTCCTGCAGTGGTCAATATTTATACCACCAAAAAAGTCAGTTCTAGTACTCGTTTTAACAACCCTCTATACGATCGCTTTTTTGGCCAACAATACGACAACCAGGCGAATAGTCGCATTGAAACAGGCTCGGGCTCTGGGGTGATCTTCAGCTCAGAAGGCTTCATTTTAACCAACTACCATGTCATAGAAGACACACAAAATGTACATGTACTATTAAATGATGGTCGCGACTTTCCTGCACGCATCGTCGGAGTGGACCCAGACACTGACCTCGCCGTATTAAAAATTGAAGCTGAGGGACTACAAACTATTTTATTAGCTGAAGGCGACTCGACCAATATTGGCGATATTGTGCTCGCCATCGGCAACCCCTTTGGCGTAGGTCAGACCGTGACGATGGGCATCGTCTCGGCAACGGGTCGCGACCGCCTTGGCTTGAGTACCTTTGAAAATTTCATACAAACCGATGCCGCCATTAACCCTGGCAACTCTGGCGGCGCTTTAGTCGATGCTGTTGGTAATCTAGTTGGTATTAATACGGCTATCTTTACCAAGGATGGAGGCACGCAAGGGATAGGCTTTGCCATACCGGTGCGATTAGCCACTGATGTGCTGACTCAGATATTGAAAAATGGCCGTGTTATTCGAGGTTGGATTGGCGCTGAGGGTAGAGACCTATCCGAGCACGGTAAAAAGCTTTACCAGTTGCCCTCAGGTGTAGCAATTGTCGGTGTAGTACCAGGTGGTCCAGCGGATATGGCGGGCATCAAAACAAGCGACATACTCACCCACATCAACGACCAAGCGATTCAAGATGTTAAAGATGTTCTCAAGGCCGTCTCCTCACGCTCGCCTGGCGAGGCGATGAAGGTGAAAGGCATTCGCAAAGGCAAAACCTATGAAGCGACCTTGGTCGTTGTACAGCGCCCGTTACTGAAAAATAAACGTCGTTAACAGTCTATGCGGATAGGCTGGTAACAGCCTTTGCTAAATCGCTAACGTGGCTTTCTTGCAAGCCCTCAGTCTGCTTTACAAACTCTAGGGTTTTAACCACAGTGGTCACACGAGGGTTTTTCGGTAAAGCTGAGACGCGTAAGTACTTATCTAAAGTACGAGTCTTCAGCGTGCCGTCATCATTGGTAATACGCCAGAGCCCACTCTGCTCTGCCAACTCAATTTTTGAGCGCCCTAAGCTCAACCATATTTCTAAGGCTGTATTCATAGCACCGGCGATCAGCTCACGACGAGCCTCCTCTGTAACCAGCAAGCTATCAGCCGTTTCTTGAACACTAAATACTGGCGTCGTTTGCTCTATCGCCGCGTCAACCGCCTCTCTCTCTTCTAGGCGGTATATAAAGTAACCACAACACAAAAAGAACAGAGCGCCTATCTGACTGACATTAATGCTGTTAATAATATTGTTGGTATAGAGGATGTCGTTCACGGTAGTAAAAATAAACACTACCGACCCTACTATCAAAGCACTTCCATGTTTGGGTTCCTTGTAGACAAACTCTACCAAAGCCCCAAACCACAAAATGGCATAGAGTAAGACCGTGCCCTGGAAAATCCATATGGTTTGCGAATAGACAACTGCAGGGGTGACTAAAACAAGCAGTATGAGTGCTCCTAAAACTGCAGATGTTAGCCAGTGTAAGATAGACGGGAAGTAACGCGGAAAGCGATATCCTAGATAGAGAGCAAAAAAGGGCAGCATAGAATATAAAACCCCATACTCCCATTTGCGTTGAACCTCCCAATCTTGAATTGAGAACATTTCAAATAACAACCGTTCTTCAATAGTACCTGCGCGCACAGCCATCAGTGCCGCCCAGCAAGCTAGAAACACATAAGCCAAGCGCTGCTTTTGCCAAGCCATCCAAATCAATATCACCGAACATATACATAGTGCAAATGAGGTAATGACATCTCTAGTGATATTAAAACTGCGCAGTTCATTGCGATGCTGTGCAGTTGTAACCAACAAAGACTCCCAAATCCCTCCTGTTTTAGAGTGATAATTAGACAAATGAAACATCAACAAGGCTTCTTTGCCTCCATTTTTGTCCAGGGCTTCAAAGTCAATTAGGCGAGATTTTTTGTTACCTGTGGGGAGCTGTATTTTGTCATCTAGTGAGTCGTTTTTGACTTTCTGGTCAGCATTAACCCATAGGCGATAGTTAGCTGTTAAAGCAGGTATTTTGAGGGTATAGCGGTCATGAGCTTCGGGTAATTTCAAGCGCAAGGCCACGGTTGCTCTGCCCTGAGCAGGAACAGACTGGCCATTCCATTGTACGCCTGTCCATATTCCCGGAAAAGTCACAAAGCTATCATTTTCTAGTAAGCGAGCTTCTACCTTATCTACAGGAATGAACTCATCCCAGAAAAAGGCCCATTCACCCGCAAGAGAAGCTTTTACCTGTGTATCTGGCTGCCATACATCTAAAGCTAACACCGATTGTTGCGCCAACATAGCAGGGCGATTAAGCAATAAGTTGAAGGTCATCGCCATCGCTAAAGCCAGACCCAAGAGTGCTATAGGCAGCACTAAACGCTTCAAGAAAAAGGAAAAGTTGAGTTGCAGCTGTAATTGCATTGCTATGTGAAGTAGCCAATCTATGTTGTTATGCAGTAATGATATAAGCTAAAAACACAGAGTGACAGTATCTTTTCACCAAACGATACAAGTTTCTCCATTTTTAGCCAAGCTGGCTTTATTCGCTGCGAATACACGTAAAAAATCAGTAGGAAAATACACTTTTTCCTTTTTATTCGCCAGATTTCCCTTTTTACCCCTTATTTCCTGCCCAAAAAACCAGCCTGCAGACATTCTCCCTGCCACAGTTTATTCACATCCTCAGGGGGATATTATGAAATTAAAGAGATTAGCACTCAGCTGCCTGGCCTTAGCCACGGCCACTTTATTGGGTACAAACACAGCTATTGCATCACTAGCTGATGGCACGCCGTATACAGTAGAAGTCGACCAAGCTGGCTATAAAATAGATGGTGATTACATGCTACTACGTGGCGGCACCGTACAATGGTTCCGCTTGCCTACAGGGGCATGGCGCGACCGCTTGGAGCGCTTTAAAGCTGCGGGCTTTAATACTATCGATATGTACATCGCATGGAATCAAATCGAAAAAACTGAAGGTGTGTTCGATTTTGCCAACCCAAATATCACTGAATTTTTAGACTTATGTAAGGAAATGGGCATTTTTGTCTACTTCCGCCCCGGTCCTTATATCACCAATGAAATGGATGGTGGTGGTGTACCTGGCTGGTTAATGGACAAAACCACCAAGAAATCAATTGCTGCTGACGGTAAGGTCAACCTGCGTACAGAAGACCCGGATTACCTAGCCTACGTCGATCGTTACTTCGGTGAGCTAAACGACGTCATCAAGCCCTATTTAGCAAGTAATGGCGGACCGATTATTCTCTACTCGGTAGAGAATGAATACAACTGGTTTGAAATTTTCCATGAAGCTGACAAATTGTTCGCCTTCGAAGGTGGTACAGAGCGAAACCTAAACGCCTTCCTGCCCACGCGTAATTACTTTACAGCATTGCGCGACATGGTGATTAACGATGGCATTGACGTGCCAATCACGACTTGCCCTGGCGACGGCAAGGCCTCAGCAACAGGTGATGTTGCCGATATTATTCCAATGCCCAATATCTATGGCAGCACAGAACCAGAAAAAGTCGCCTATGACTTATTGAATGACATGCACAATCCATCCAAGCACGGTGGCGAGTATGTTAATTTTGCCAGTGCGACAACTGAAACAGACCGTGAGCCTGTGCGCATAAAGCGTTTCTACATGGGGGGGCTAGACGGTGCCTTTGCCTTTAATATTGCGGGCTATCATACCGAGGGCAAGCTGAACTCAGTCACGATGGACATCGGTGGCGTTGATAAGATTATTGATACTTCATCAGTCACCAATGTTCTTACTGGATTTCTTGCACCGACCGTAGGCTACTTCCACAACGTAGTTGACTTCGGCAGCGCTATTACACCCTCTGCACAGCTACGCGATAAGTATTACTCTTTCCGTCGCGACAACCTATTCTTTGAATCGGTAGAGAAATCATTTGCCAGCGCGACTCACGCTAAACGCAGCGGTAGTTTTTCAGGTGCCGACAATCGTCTTAGTATTGCCAATAACCAGATTGGCGCTAAAGAAGGCTTCAAACGCATCAACTACTGGCATGAATCCCCCACGGGTGAAAAGTTTATTGGCCTAGTCAATATGACCGGTCAAGATCAAGTAATTGCCCAACAAGGTATCGAGCTAGACGGTGAGAAGTTCCCTCGCTTTAGCGCCATCACCACCAAGCCAGAACGCGACCCTAATGGCGGTACTTTTGGTCATGCGGATGATGTATCTGCATCAATTTTATTGGCTGACTATGGTTTAGCTATCGGCAAGCTCGACTTCGCGACTAGTGATGTTTTAAGTATTCGCGATTTCAACAACGATCAGTTATTCGTTGTCTATGGTCATGCAAATACGCAAGGTGAAATTCAGATTTCTGGCTTCTCTGGCACCGCTAGTGTTGACCATGCTGATAATAATGTCACTGTGAACGAGAACAACTCGGGCTTAATCAACATCAGCTATGATCATGTTAAAAACAGTCATGCAGTTATTTCTGCCAACGGTCAAACCCTACGTGTACTCATCACCACCAAACCAGAAGCGGCTAAGGTATGGTTTCTTGAAGGCAACGGCCAAGACGTGGTTGTTGCGGGCCCTGACTACCTAAACCCAGGCAGCACAAGCATTAACTTTGCGGGCTTTAACTTTGACATGGAATTTGATGCAGACAACAACGACCTGATGGTGATGTCTTCTGTTAGCCTACAATCGGTTAATAATTTGCTAGAAAATACCGCTTATAATGGCTCTACACTGGCGACACAATATGCGGCACCCAGAACGAACACCCAACCGGTTATTGCTGGCAATTTACTTAGCAACGGTAAAGCAAAATCAGATATCGCCGAATCCACTAAACAATTTGACGACAGCAGCTGGACTAACTGGAACGGCAAGCCTCAATCTATGGAGTCTCTAGGCGCTATCAAGGGGCACGTTTGGTATCGTACAGAGCTCGAATTAACGGGCTGGAACTGGCTTCCTTGGTGGGATGCAACAGACCTTTATATCGAGCATGCATCAGACATCGTCGGTATCTATGTTAACGGCACCTACTTAACAACGATGGCTCCCCTGGGTACCGAGCTAGACAGCAATAGCCTAAATCGTAAGTACCAGTACCCTTCTCTGCGCCCTTATTTGAAAAAAGGCAAGAACATCATCGCCTTCCGCGTAGAAGTTTGGGGTCACGGTAGCTTCATGTTCCCTCGCGGCAAGATCTTAGGCGCACCAGGACAAATTCCTGCAGCTGGCTTTGATTCTGAAAAAGGTCTATTCGGTGAAGCGAAAGTAGGTCATAGAACGCTTAGAAACTGGAGCATGCGTGCTGATCTAGGTGGTGATATAGCAGGCTATGCACAAGCTAACTACAACGACAGCGCTTGGAACAACAAGACCTTCCCAGCATCTATACCCAAAGGAGACGTTGAGTGGTACCGCACTAGCTTTGATGCCGCAGACCTTCCGAATGCGGATAGCCTGCACGCACCTGTTGTTATCGCACTTGAAGGTAAAAACGCCAAAGCTAGTATCTATGTAAACGGTACTTTGATTGGTCGCTGGTTAAGCGACACTGATTGGCTAAGCCGTGGATTCTGGGGTCGCGCAACACGTGATATGTGGATGAACACTAACCCAGATCATTTCCCACTGGACCGCTCACTGCTTAAGCCCGCGGGTCAGCAAAATAATGTCACTATTGTTTTTGAAGACACCTCTAGCGATGTAGAAGCATCCGGCAACATCAGCAAGCTAGCCATTCAGTACGCTGAAGAAATCAACGGCAGCAGCACGATTAAGTCGCGCAGTAACCTGGCCTTTGAATGGTAGTTTAATCAGCACCACCTCGCAGACTTATCTGCTTCAGGGGCGCCATTGGCGCCCCTTTTTTTGCGCTCTATTCTTCAAATTCCTCGCCATAATCATGTAACAATTCATCACCTGCTCGAATTTTCTGCAGAGCAACCACACTCAAGTCATCGTAATAAGCCACATTGGGGGAGCGGCTGTGATTAATATATTTAAAATCACATTGCACGCAAAACCCCTGCTGATCATCTAACCACAGGGTATACATAGATTCCTGCTGAGTTTCACAGCCACTCACCTCTCCAATCAAAGCGCCCTTTTTAATGCTCTCCCCTGCAAACAAGCCCTTGCCATGTAAGGCGCTTTCTTTGACCTGTACGGCCTTATAGGATTTAGTTTTCATTACTTATTTTATGTTAGTTTTTGATTGCTAGAGTCTAACCTTATCCGTACCCTAGCTGCCATGTCTTCTTGTGGCTTTATACTCACCCGCCAACACATCGATACCCCACAGGGCATTGAGCTACACTTCTGGCTGCAGACAGATAATGGCCCACAACACATTATTATCGAGCAACAAGAGGCAGTTTGCTTTATACAACGCGACCAAATAGATACCGCATTAGCGGTTCTAAAGAGCCCACCGGCTCTCAGTGGTCGCATTCAACATCTCGCTTTAAAAAATTTTAGCCAAGCCCCCATTTCTGGTATTTATTTTAAACAACAACGCCTGCAATACGAGGCTATTTCTCGCCTAGAGAAAGCCGGCATCACAGTATTAGAAAAAGATATCCGCCCCACCGAGCGCTACATGATGGAACGCTTTATTCGCGCGGGAGTGGAATATAAAAAGAGCAACAACAGTCTAAAGCCCAGCCAATACCAGCCCCAACTAACCACCGTCTCCCTAGATATAGAAACTTCCTACACCAGTAATGAGCTGTATTGTATTGGTCTGAGTCATGGAGACTTTGAATTAGTCATGATGGTGGGGAACGAAGAGAACACCGCAACGCTGAACTTCTACCCCAATGAAGCCACCCTACTCAAAGCCTTTAGCGCATGGGTAAAAGAGTATGACCCCGATATATTTATTGGCTGGAACGTCATCAACTTTGATTTTCGCTTTCTAGCTGATAAATACCAACAGTACAATATTCCCTTTAACTTAGGCCGCAATCAACGCAGAGGCCATTGGCGCAAGAGCAACGATAGCCAGCAACACTTTATTACCCTGCCCGGACGCTTAGTAATCGACGGAATCGACAGCCTAAAAGCCGCGACCTATAGCTTTGAAAGCTTTAGTTTAGAGACTGTTTCGCGTGAACTGCTGGGCGTTGGTAAAAAAATTGAAGACGTCGACAACCGCGCTGCAGCGATCCAAGAACTGTTTGAAAACCAACCATCCGCATTGGCTGAATATAATCTACAAGACTGCCGCTTAGTAGAGCAAATTTTCGCCAAAACCCAGGTCATGGACTATTTGATTGAACGCGCCTATTTAACGGGCCTGCCATTAGATAAATACGGTGGATCTACCGCCAGCTTCGATAACTTATATCTGCCCCTATTACACCGAAGTGGTTATATCGCCCCTGACTACAACTCCGGCGCTAGCGGCTTAAACGCCCCAGGCGGTTATGTTATGGATTCCAAACCAGGACTATACCAACACGTCTTAGTGTTGGACTTTAAAAGCCTATACCCCAGTATCATCCGTACATTCTATATAGACCCCATGGGCTTAGCCATCGGCGTCGCTGCACATCAACAAAACACACATGCGGATGACCTGCTAGAAGGCTTTAATCAAGCTCATTTTTCCCGCACACAGCATCACCTTCCCGATTTAATTAAAACCCTGTGGCAGGCGCGTGATGTAGCCAAGCGCGAAAACAATGCCGCCGTATCCCAGGCGATCAAGATTATTATGAATTCCTTTTATGGTGTTCTAGGCTCCCCTGGATGCCGGTTTTTTGACCAACGCTTATCTAGCTCTATCACCCTGCGTGGGCATGAGATTCTGCAACGCACTAGCGAATGGATCGAGCAACGCGGCTACTCCGTCATCTATGGCGATACCGACTCGGTCTTTGTGTGGCTTGATAAAGACTGTAATAACAGGGAAGCTCAAGCCATTGGCGCAGAACTACAACAAGGTTTGAACCGATGGTGGACACAAACCTTACTCAAGGAGAACCAACTTAAAAGCCAATTAGAAATTGAGTTTGAAACCCACTACAGCCAGTTTTTCATGCCCACCATTCGCGGTTCAGAAAAAGGCAGTAAAAAGCGCTACTGCGGTCAGATCACCCATGCGGACGGCTCACAACGCATGGTCTATAAAGGCTTAGAGTCCGTACGCACTGACTGGACACCGCTGGCTAGACGCTTTCAGCAAGAGTTATACGAGCTTATTTTCAATCAAGGCGATTGGCGCAGCTATCTACGCAGCATTGTTGAACAGCTAAATGCCGGAGCACTGGACGATGAATTGACATATAGAAAACGCCTGCGCCGCAAACTAGAAGACTACCAACGCAATGTGCCGCCCCATGTACAGGCGGCGCGCAAAGCAGAAGACTGGCTAATTAAAAACAATAAACCACCGCGCTATCAGCGCGGCGGCTGGATCCAATACGTCGCCACCTTAAACGGCCCAGAACCCCTAGAACACAGGCCGTCCGCATTGGATTATCAGTTTTACTTAGAACGTCAACTAGAGCCCATAGCCGAGGCTATATTAAATATATTGGGAGAAAATTTTGCAGTTTATAGTGAGGCACAGATATCCTTGTTGTAAACTAAGGCGACGTTCACTAAAGCCATTATAAATCCATGAAAAAAACAGCATTAATTACCGGCGCTTCCTCCGGCATTGGCACTGAGTTCGCATATCAACTAGCCCAGCGTGACTACAATCTTGTATTGGTAGCACGGCGTAAAGAGTTGTTAGATAACATTGCTAAAGACATTCAAAACACCTTATCTATCTCCATCTATTGTTTTAGTGCGGACCTCAGTGCTCCTGCTGGTCTACAAGACTTATATCAACAAGTAGAACAACACGAATTAGAAATAGACCTGCTGATCAATAACGCAGGCTTTGGCACGATGGGGGCCTTCGATGAACAGGACAGTGCTCTGGAGCAGCAAGAAATTGCTTTAAATGTGTCAGCAGTTGTCGATCTTAGCCACCAATTTATTCCTGGCATGTTGAAGCGGAAAGGGGGAAACATCATCAATGTCGCCTCAGTCGCAGCCTATCAGCCAGTGCCTTATATGGCGGTATATGCAGCCACCAAGGCCTTTGTTCTATCCTTCAGTGAAGCACTCTGGGCGGAATATCAAGAACAAGGCATTAACGTGACCGCGCTTTGCCCAGGCCCAGTTGATACGGGCTTTTTTGATGCCACCGGCAACAAAAACCTGCAAAAAGCCAAGGCTAAAATTTCAATGATGCAATCTGATGAAGTGGTGAATGCGGCACTACAAGCCATGGACAAACAGGAGTCACAAGTCATACCCGGGGCGAAAAATCGCATAGCGCCTTTTGCTACACGTATTTTAAGCCGCTCCACTGTAGCTAAGCTCGCCGCTAAAGCCATGCACCCAAGGCGCAAAAGCCAATAGGGTCATTATGCAAGCAAATCGCAATGAACAACGCAGTTTTGGCAACAAAGAATCCGAGCAAATAGGGCAAGTCTTTTGGCTGAGTACTCCTGAGCAAGGGGATATAGCGCTGACCCACCTGCCCACTAATGCGGATAACCCAAAAAAGCAGGCTACGCCGATTATTTTTCTACCCGGTATGTTTAGTAACCGTCGCTTCTGGCTATCGGATAAACGCATTGGCCTTGCAGCTTACCTCAGCGACTTGGGCTATGACTGCTGGATGATTGATCGTCGCGGCTTAGGAGAATCCGGCAAGGCAGGCTATAAAAATATCAGCCTCATGCAATGTATAGAGCACGATCTTCCTGCCGTTCAAGCTTTTGTTCACGCGCACAACCCACAAGCCGCGTATTGGGTGGGGCACTCCTTTGGTGGCGTTCTTAACGCCCTTAGCTTAGCCCAGGGGCGCTTAAAATCAGAATACGTCGCGGGGCTAATTAACTTCAGTTCCCAGCTCACGGTGGGAAAAAAGCTGCTCAATAAACCGTTTAGCGCATTAATCTACGCCAGCACCGCTGTGTTCGGCCACTTTCCTGCACGCAAGCTGAAAATGGGGCCCGACAATGAAGCCCCTGAGGCCATGCGTGATTGCTGTCGCCTGGTAGACTGGGCGAAAAAAGAACGCTCTAGCAGCCATGCAGATAGCTTTTGGCAAGGCTTTGACACTATCACTCAGCCCATACTCGCCTTTGGCTCCGAGGGTGATACCGTAGACCCCGCAGCAGGCTGTCGTGAGCTGATTGCTCCCATAGGCAGCGAGAATAAAGATTTTATATTATTGGGTAAGCAGCATGGACATCGTCAAGACTATGGTCATGTCGCTATGCTGGTGAGCAAAGACGCCGCGCAAGAGGTTTGGCCGATGGTTCGGCAATGGCTGGAAAAGCATGCCAAGTAAGCATAAAAAAAGCCCTCACTAGAGGGCTTTTTTTTACTAAAACAGAAAGTATTAAGCTAAATCTTTTAGCTTCTTCAGTACACGCACCTTTGACTTGTTGTGTGCTGGCTTTGCAGCTATTTCAATTTCTTCGCCAGTCGCAGGGTTGCGGCCCATACGCTTAGGGCGTCGAGGCATGCGATCAATTTTGAATTGAGCTAGACCTAAGAAGTTAAACTTCTGCACGCCTTTCTTTTTCAAGTGCGCAACAATTAACTCTTCAAGAGAGCCTAGAACGGCTTTTACATCATTCTTAGTCAGTCCTGTTTCCTCTGCCAAATGCGTAATGATTTGTGCAGTAGTAAATGGTTTTTCAATCTTTAAGCGTGCCATGTGTTACAATCCTTCCCGTTTGTATTTGGTGTGTTGCTATTCTGCACAATATAAATCACTTGTTACAAGTCTTTTTATGCCTAATTAATACTTTTTTACACACATTCTACGACACAGGTGTTGCCCCCCCCTTGAAACAAAAACTAATAACAGTGAGCAGTCATTTACAGGGTTATGTACAATCACTATGCAATGACAACATATACCCACAAAGACAAACCCTGGTTCCTATATCCAGCAACGCCCCCTGAAGGTAAACACATTGTCATTATTGGCGGAGGCCTCGCTGGCAGTCAATCCGCATATGTATTAGCTCAACGCGGTTTTCAGGTTACGCTCATTGAACGCCATGCCCAGCTCGCACAAGAGGCCTCGGGGAATATCGCGGGGGTTATCTATGGCAAGTTTAGCCCCCACAAATCCGCCCAGTACAGCTTCTATCAACAGGCCTATTTACACGCGATACAACATATCCCAAAGCTAATGGGGAACAGCGAAGGCTGGGGGCAATGTGGAGTACTACAACTTGCCTGTGATGAAGCTGAGCAAACACTACAAGCGGCGCTACTGGATAAAAACGCCTGGCCAAAAGAGCTATTCCATAGGGTAACCCCAGAGCAAGCCAGCAACATAGCAGGGTTGCCTATACAACTAGCGGGGTTATTCTTCCCTCAAGGTGGTTGGGTCTACCCCAAAGCGTTGTGCGAAGCCGCCGTGCAGCACCCAAATATTAAAGTGATCTATAGCAGCGAGGCATTGCAGATAAAGCAAATAGAGCTAGGCTGGCAAGTACACACAGTAACAGACACCTTACATGCAGATAGTCTAGTGATCGCCAACGGGCCAGACGCCCTCGCTTTTGAGCAAACTAGCGCCATGCCCCTGCGCCCGATTCGCGGGCAAGTCTCTCACCTAAAAAGTAAAGGTGAAAGCTCATTGAAAACCGTGATTTGCCACAAGGGCTATACCACTCCTGCCATCGACGGCCAACACCCGGTGGGCGCTAGTTTTAACTTAAAAGACCCAGAGCTAGAACTGCGCGAGAGCGACCGCCAATATAATATAGACATGCTACAGAAGCATATACCTGCTTTTGCTGAGCAACTCGACACTGACAATCACACACTAGAGCAAGGCCGTGTGGGCTTTCGCTGCCAAACTCCCGACTATTTACCTATCGTCGGCCCCGTGGCCAATAAGGCCGCGTATATTAATAGCTATCAAAACCTAAGCACCGGTATCAAGTATGGTGAACTACCTATCGGCAGCTACCACAATAACTTGTTTATCAATATCGCCCACGGCTCAAGGGGGATTAGTAATACGGGCTTAGCCGCAGAGATACTGGCTAGTTATATTACCGGGGATCAGCAACCAGTGGAGCAAGAGGTGTTGAATGCCCTGCATCCGGGGCGATTTATTATTCGCGATATTAAGCGTAAAGCTATTTGATTTTTTGGTAGATTTTTCTTAACAAGGCTTTATCTTCTGCATCCGTTGACGACTGCCCTTTCACGACAATATACGCCAGCTCTTTGACTTCTTCTAAGCTCTTGTTGCTAGCCGCTATGAATTTCCCATAGTCATGCCAGCGTATACCTTTTTCTTTTAATACAGTCTGAAAGCTATAGTGGTTCTCACAACCATAAATCCTGACGGTATGGTGCTTGTAGCGACTGCTAATATAGGTCTTACCCTTTTTCGTCACCCCCTCTTGCCATGTTGAGCTATGCACAAAGTGACTGATGTTTTTGTACAAGGCAATTAGTCGGCTGCTCAGCAATCTATCCTTTTGGGTGAGTATTTCAATACAGGTACTGCCCACAGTTTTATAACCGCAGCGAGGGTGATAAGCCACATGGGCATAGCGTATTTCATGGCCGCAATGCTGCCGCTCACACACGCCATCCAAGCCGCCTAAATCCTCAATACCGATTAGAGACCATCCACTGCTGGGTTCTTGCAGCTCATGCTCTTGGGCATGACAGCCTTTACACAGTGTCCGACAATCACTCAGGGCATATTCCCAAGGGGGTTTATCTTCAACATAGATCTCATGGTGAACTTGTAAGGTGACCTCTGGTTCAGCGCGTTGGCATTGCATGCAGGCATTGCCGTCTCGGTGTTTGACCTTGGCGGCAAAGGCTTGCCATTGATCGTTGGTGTAGAGTTTTTTTAGCATCCTTGCTCTCCCTGTATAGGGAGGATAGAGCAAAATGGAGAGTTATGCGGATAGGCTGGGAAAGCTCCTTTTCTAGCCTATCCGCATTGATTGGAATATCACATGTAGGTTGGGTTAGGCGCTAGCCGTAACCCAACGGACGGAGATTTACGTATTTGGAGTGCTTGGGTTTCTGGTGGGTTACGCTATCGCTAACCCACCCTACGGG